>CAZRGQ010000004.1:0-4768 GCA_964599645.1 uncultured Lentisphaerales bacterium
GTACTCCGGCCATGCTGTGCCAGTCAGACGCCACAGCGCCACTTAAAAATTAAGCGTTCTGGATACTGACTACTGGCTCCTGAATACGGTGCGATTCAACCAAGTTGAATTGCACCCTGAAACGAGGGAGGATTTTACTTGAGATTGCTTTTTACCGTTATCTCTGCTATAAGAGGCTGTTCCTCACGAGCAACGAGCCTGCGAGCCAAAATCTGATCTTGGGGTCTGAGGGGGTCTCCGGTTAGGTTTGCCGCATACGCTGTTGGTTCTCGCTGTAAAGATGTCTTGGTCTCAAGCTAAGATCATTCGAATAGTGCGTGGCTTCTCTTGAGGTAGTCGGGCGGTATCCTGTGATCCATCCTCCGCCCGGCAGAACCAGATTGATGGGTTACAAAAGAAGAGTGAGCGTGAGAAACATCAGACGGACGAGAAGTGTCACCAAGTTCCATTTGGCAGGTTACATAACGGCAGCCCTGCTGCTCCTGCCCCAAGCGTTGCTGGCGGCGACAACGGAGATCGCCGGCGGCGAGATTCCTTCGTTGACGCAGCGCATGATGGTGCTGGTGATCCAGCTTGGTGTCATCATCTTTGTGGCTCGTATTGGAGGGCGTCTCTTTGAGCGTTTCAAATTGCCCGGGGTCTTGGGTGAGCTCTGCATCGGTATTTTGATCGGTCCGTCGTTATTGGGTGGGGTGCCGCTCCCTTTTTTGAAGGGAGTTGAGCAGGGGCTCTTCCATGTAGTTGCGTCACTGGGATCGGGCACAACGCCGGTTTCACCTGAGCTCTATGGCATCTGCACTGTTGCCTCGATCATCCTGCTCTTTATGGCCGGACTGGAGACCGATCTGGGACTGCTGATGCGTTATGCTTGGGCTGGCACACTGGTAGGGATCGGCGGCGTAGTCTTCTCGTTTGTGATCGGCAACCTGATGGGTGTCTTGCTGCTGCCCTACATCATGGAGGGCAGCTTCGGGGTGTTGCATCCGGCCTGCATCTTTCTCGGGGTGATGTCGACGGCCACATCGGTGAGTATTACCGCCCGCATCCTCTCTGAGAAGAAGAAGATCGATTCAGCCGAGGGGGTAACGATCCTGGCCGGTGCCGTAATTGACGATGTGCTCGGCATCATCATGTTGGCCATTGGTATGGGTGTGGTGGGAGTGGCCAGTGCCAGCAAGGGAATCGACTGGGGTAAAATCGGCTTTATCGCTGCCAAGTCGCTCGGTATCTGGCTGGGTGCCACAGCTCTTGGCATCATCGGCGCACGCTACATTGGCGGTGCCCTCAAACGGATGGGGGAGGCGGCACAAGTAGCGATCATGGCGCTGGGGTTGGCTCTAATCGTTTCGGGTCTCTTCGAAGAGGCTGAATTGGCGATGATTATCGGAGCCTATGTGTTGGGGCTGTCGCTATCGCGTACCGATATCAGCCAGGTGATTCGTGAGCACCTCCATCCGCTCTACCTCTTCATGGTGCCGATCTTCTTCGTCGTGATGGGCATGATGGTCAATGTGCGTTTGCTGCTCGATCCGCGCATTCTAATCTTCGGTTTGATCTACACCGGTGGTGCAGTCCTGGCCAAGTTGTTGGGTTGCGGTTCGATGACGTTGTTGTGTCACTTCAATCTGCGGGGGGCTCTGCGTGTCGGGCTGGGAATGGTGCCGCGTGGTGAAGTGGCGCTGATTGTGGCCGGCATCGGTATGTCGAAGGGGTTAATCAACCAGGAGGTCTTCGGGGTCGCCATTCTGATGACGCTGGTAACGACCATGCTGCCACCGCCACTGCTGGTACGTGCCTTCCGCTCCAACGCCAGCGGGCTACGCAAGAGTGCGCCGCAGCCACCGGAGATGCCGGAGATTACCTATCGTTTCCCCACACCCGAGGTTACCAGCCTGCTGCTCAATCATCTCTTGGAGGAGTTTCGCAAAGAGGGCTTCTTTGTCCATATGCTGGACCTGGAGGGACGCACCTACCAGATGCGCAAAGAGGAGATGGTGATCAATCTGGAGCGCCAGGTGCAGGAGATCAGATTCCGTTGCAGTGCCGCCGAGATGCCCTTTGTGCGCACCGCCATGACCGAGGTGGTTATCGAAATTGAGCTGACGCTCAAGGAGCTGCAGCGGCCTCTCAATACCGACCGCCTGATGCTTGTGCCACATGAAAACGATGTGCGTCTGACGCGCAATGCGCGCATGCGGCGTTATATCACACCGCAAACTCTGATGCCGCGCCTGCAGGCCAACACCAAGGAGGGGGTCATCAGAGAGTTGATTCAGGCGCTCGTCTGGGAGGGATTGGTGCGCGATGAGGAGGCGGCTTTTGAAGCCGTAATACAGCGCGAGCAGGCGATGTCGACCGGACTGCGGCACGGCTTTGCCTGTCCCCATGGTCGTACCAAGGCGGTGCGTGAGCTGGTCTGTGCCATTGGTCTCAAGGCTGAGGGGCTGCCCTTCGACTCGATTGACGGTGAGCCGGCCAAGCTGATCCTCCTGGTGATTTCACCAGAAGGTGTTGTCTCGCCTTACATGGAGTTCATGGCTTCGATGAAAGCACTCTCTGATGTCAAGGGACGTGATGCACTGCTGGCCTGCACTACCCGCGAAGAGATGTATAACACCATCTTAAAGCTGCTCGGCTGACTTGGCGCTGCCGTAGCCGATGTTCCACCTGCTGTTGCCCCGCCCCCTGCTAATTCACCGGCGCGGGGCACGCGGAGCACTCTGTGCCGGTGATGCACTCTTGGCCGGAGGCAAAATGAGAGGCGTTCCGCTTGCGCGGGACGCCTCTCTGGTATAGCGTTCTGCTATCGCGGCTATTCAGCCGGGCTCACCAGGGCGGTAGCCTCGGCCGGTGCGGCAAAGTCGACTGCCGCCTTGAAGAATTGGCCATTACTGTCGGCGAACTCGGGTGCTGCCACGCCGTCAACGCCGATATTGGCCGATACAGTGCCGAATGTCTTGTCGACCCATGGACCGGTAACCGCGTCCGCTGTACGGAGATAGAGGATACCGTTGATCTCTGCCAGATCGAGCGTAGCGCCAGCAGCGCTTCCTTCAATCTCAAGGGTGACATTGCCGGCGGCATCGATACTGATCGCTGTGATCACCAATACCACGCTCTCTTCAGCGGCACTATTCATCAGGAACTGTGCGCTGTAGTCGGTCGTCAAGAGATCAGAGACGCTTTGCGTGGCCGCCCAGGCGGTGTACTTCGCCTTGACGCCTGCAAGGGCGTCGCCCTCCAGGCCGCATTCGAGCAGCCATTGCGGGAAGGAGTCGACGAACTGGATGACGAATATGAGGTCGTGTGTCATGACGCTGCCATCCTTGACGTTGGCACCGAGGAAGAGGGTCGCCTCATCGTCGGTGACCGCAAGCGCCACACCGGTATTCCCGATTACGGCATCGTGGCCGCAGATTGCGCCCAACTCGGCACCGCTGTAGCTCTTGAAGGGTGTCGTCTCCAGCGTGTAGTCGCCCTTGATCGTGTAGATGTTGAGATCTCCCGTGCCGCCATTGAAGGCATAGAGGCGGGGCGTACCGGCGGCCACACCGGCAACCGCCAGGTTGGCGTAGTTGTTACCGGCGGCGACTCCCAGCGACTGGGCGCTATGCTCGGCGCTTGAAGTATCGAGCAGGTAGAGACTCCCTTCGCTGTTGATGTAGACGATATCCTTGCCGTCAATACGCGCCACGGTCATGCCCCTGACGCGGCTGCCAACCACCCATGAAGCCTCAAGCACCAGATTGGTGCCGGACGACTTGAGCCCATCCAGCACGCGATACTTGTAGATGAAGTTGCGCCCGGCACCGGGATTGTAGGCGTTGGCGTAAAGGTATTGGCCATCAGGCGTGAAGTTCATCGAGTCGGGTGTTGTGCCGTTGGAGGTGTAGATCTTGAAGGCATTGACCTCTTCTGCGAAAGTCGCGCTGTTCAGTGGCAGACTGAGAATGAAGCCGACATCCTTTGCCGAACCGATGAGTTGCACGTTGAGCGGTTTGGAGACCGCTGCGCCACGGACATCGGCATCGAAAAGCGTGCCCGCACTGTAGGAGTTGATGGCATCGCTTGCGCCTGCCTCCAGTGCCTTGACGGTATAGAGGGAAGCACTGTTCCCCGTGAAGTGGACCGGCGTGGCCAGGAAGGTATCGCTGGCATCGAGGTCCCAGAGAAAGCCGGCGCAGTGATCACCCGAAGAGGCACCCACCTGGGCAAACTTGTTCTTGAGACCGGGACTCTCAAACCACTTCCCGGCCAGCGGGCGTTCCTCGGAGGTTGCCACCACAATCGCGACATCGCCGCTGAGGTCGCTTAAAGTGAAGGCCACTGTATCGGGATTGGCGCTGCAGTCATAGGCGGGTGCGCCATTGGTGTAGATGCTGCTGATCCAGCCGTTGGTTGCCGTATAGGTGGCGCTGAAGCTGCCGCCCATGACGACCTCCGTGATCTCCGCTACGACTGACGAGACGACATCTCCCACCAATGCCTGACTGATGGTGGCTGGAATCTCCTCGAACGTCACGACGATCGCATCGTCTGTGGCAATATTTTCCACCGTGTAGGCCGTGGCTCCGGCAGCCGCGGCGATCTCCGTGCTGTTAAGCGCGAGCGCGGTGATCCGGTAGCCGGCGTCGGCAGTGTAGATAACGCTGTTGTTGACCTCCGGGTAGACGTAGATCGTGGCGCTCCTGACGGTCGAACTGCCGTGGTTGCCGACGGTTTGCGTCGCGGTTGTCGGGCAGTAGGCAGTATGGCGCAGGGTGATCAG
>CAZRGQ010000004.1:4868-23129 GCA_964599645.1 uncultured Lentisphaerales bacterium
CCGACGCCATCGCTGGCGGTCATCTTGACGACACCACTCTCCGCATCCTGCCAGCCGAAGGGGACACCGTCAGCGGGCAGTTTATAAGCCAGACTCCAGTCGACGTCGCTTCTTATGTTACCGCCGACGAGGTAGTCACCGATGAAGCTGACAGAGCGATTGGCCATCCTTGAAGGCTCATCGAAGTAGATGGCGTTGTTTGCTGACTTCGAGACGTAGGCGGGAGTAGTGGGAGTTGCCGCGTTAAGATCGGCGAGGCGGTACATGACCGCCTGCACAGAGCTGTTTCCCGGCGCACGTGAAGCGCCAAGATAGCCTTTCGACTCGCTGAGGCCGAACTGTGAGAGATTCTCGGAACCATCAAAGAAACCGTCGGCTTTTGACACCTTCTTAAAGACGCCGGGGTCGACCCACCAGGCATCTTCCTTGGCGAAGGTTACCGTCAGGGGATCGGCTGTGAGGTTGGTAGTGAAGGAGGCGAGGCCGAGCGTCTCGGCAATTGCCACGCCACCCATGCTGATCTGGGCGATCAGATAGCCGTTGGAGGGGACAATTACGATCTCGTCACCGACGTAGTAGGCCTCGGGCACGCTACCATCGACTGTGGCATAGCCCTTGTTGCCGCTAAATTGAATGACTGCTGCGACCAGCTTGTCGAGCTGGATCGTCTTGGTCTGGGTTGGGAAGTCGACAAAGGTAGCGGTGTAGGTGCCTACGCCAAAGTCGTCGACAGTGGGAGGAGTGGTAACCTCATAGGTGGTGGCCACGGTCTCGGTTGCGATGTAGGCGCCACATTCACAGGCGTTGGAGGCGATACAGAAAGAGTAGTCAACCGCCCAAGTGTAGTTCGTAGTGAATTCGTGTTCGTGTAACGTGCCGTAGCTGCCGGAAAAGTTGTCGATTGTGCCTGTGCCTGCGAAAGCTACCGCGGTCATCGCGGTGGCAGCGGTATTGAGAGGCGCGGCAGTGTCGGAACCGCTGCCGATGGTCATCAAGTTTCCATCGATGTAGAAGCTAACCGTGGGGGAGGGGGTAGCACCATAGTCGATAGCAACTTGCAGTGCGTATGTTTCGTTGTTTGCGGCCACCAGCTCACTATTCGCCAGAGGCAGCCAGCCACCGGCCACCAAACCATAAAAGAGGTAAGTGGTGTTTTCGCCATCGATCTCCTCCTGTAGATAGACGCCGGTCTGGATGTCAGCGGTGTCGGGTGGATCCTCGCCAGCGAGGGCCGCGACAAAGACCATGTCCTGTTGGATGAGCACCAGATTGCCACTGCTGTCGGCGGCATCATGCGGTGTCCAGGTGAGCTCTCCCTCACCGGTGTCGAGCACCAATGCCTCGTTCTCAACAATCGAAGCATCGTCAGCTCCGGTACTCCACTCACCGAGGGCATCCCCGGTAGTGTTGTAGCTGGTGGGCGGAGAGCCCTGCAGGTAACCCTCAGCGGCAGTGAAGCCGAAGTCCCAGTTACCAAGCGCCTGTGCCGCAAATCCAATTACGGCTACCAACGCCATCGATTTCAACGTTTTCATCATATCCATAGCGACCTCTTCCATCCTCTGTTTGTATGAAAAAACGCAACTATCGCGTCTACTCCGGTCTGGTTATCACATCAGTCACACCCCGTAAAGGTGTAAAATCGGGATAAAAGTGACAGGGTGATGCCAGTGTAAGTCAGGATAACGCATCCTGTCAACCGATATTGTTCCGCTGCTGCGTAGCTGTATCAGATTGCTGCTTGACGATTTGTGCCGTGCAGGTGACAATCACGACATGAAGCAACTTCTAGACGCTCTTGCCCGTCTCCGTATTCTGGTGGTCGGGGATCTGATGCTGGATCACTATATCTGGGGCGATGCCAGCCGCATCTCGCCCGAGGCCCCGGTGCCGGTGGTCAAGGTGGAACGCGATGCCTATACGGCCGGCGGAGCGGCCAATGTGGCGCTTAACCTGCGTGCCCTGGGGGTGGAGGTCGACCTGATGGGCGCCTATGGTGACGATGCGAACGGGCGTGCGCTGGCCGGGGTTCTGGGACAGCAGGGGATCTCGCTTGACGGAGCCGTAGCCGCGGCTGACTCTCCCACGATCATCAAGACGCGGGTGATGTGCCGCAACCAGCAGCTCTGCCGCCTCGATCGCGAGGCTCCGGCAGCAGCCTACCATCTCCCTGCCGCCTGGCTGCAGGAGAGTCTGCCGCAGCGGGTGGCCGCTGCCGATGCTGTGATTCTCTCCGATTATGCCAAGGGGGTGGTGACCAGCGAGCTGATTGCCGAGGTGCAGTGCTGTGCCGCTGCCAGTGGCAAGTTGGTGGCCCTCGATCCCAAACCGCGGCGCGAGCTAACCTTCAAAGGCCTGGGGCTCGTGACCCCCAACCGCAACGAGGCGTTGCAACTGGCGCAACTGCAGGGCGAGGAGAGACAGGGCGGCTTCGATGCCGCCGAGGTTTGCCGTCGCCTGCACGAGCGCTACGCTACTGAGTTGCTCGTCGTAACACTGGGCGCTGACGGCATGTTGATCTCGCGTGAAGGGCAGGTGATCGAACATGTGCCTACGGCCGCGCGGGCGGTCTTCGATGTCTCAGGTGCCGGCGATACGGTGACTGCCCTCCTGACGGCCGCTCTGGCGGCCGGTGCCACCGCCGCGCAGGCGGTGCAACTGGCCAATGTCGCGGCCGGAGTGGTGGTAGGCAAGGTGGGAACCGCCACCGCTACGCCAGTGGAGATTTTGGCCTATGCCGCCGGTTGCCGGGAGTGAATGTGGTGTCGGGACAGGGCTTTTTCTTTGATCGTGATGGTACCCTGATCGTCGATAGCGGCTATCTGCATCAGGCGGAGGGGGTGCAGCTCCTGCCGGGAGCACGCCAAGCCTTGCGCCGGGCCCGCCGCCAGGGAGAACTCTTCCTCTTTTCCAACCAGAGCGGTGTGGGACGCGGTTACTACGACTGGGAGGCGGTCGAGGCCGTCAATCGCCGCATGTGCTCCCTGCTGGAGCTGGGTGACGAGCCGTTTGCAGCGGTCTGTATGGCAGCCGAACGCCCCGATGTTCCGGCGGTCTATCGTAAGCCATCGCCCCGTTTTATTCTTGAGACCATTGACCAGTTCAAGCTCGACCCGGCTGGTTGTTGGATGATCGGTGATCGTCTCAGCGATTTGCAGGCCGGCATCCGGGCCGGCATCCGGCCTGTACTAGTAACCAACGGTAGTGCGGTGGTTGCCGGAAGCGAACTGGAGCGTTACCTGCAACGACACCGGATAGCAACGGGCACAACGCTGGTCGAGTGCATGGAGCTGATTCTGGAGCGCTAAACGTCTGAAAAGGGCGTGTAGGGGCATTCACGATTTACCACTTGCAAAAGAATGAGGCACTACTCTGTCTCTGTAATCGATCCATCGGGATGCACAAACAGACTTCATGGTGTTTTTCGCATTTATGTTCTACGATCTTTTGGAAAAGTATCTTCTACGGCTCGGGCTTGGCAGGAGAGGCTGCGCTCTCCTGCTGGTGAAGGCCGGCCAGCCGCTGCAGTATGGCGCTGGCCAGTTGCGGGCCGATATGGGGTTGGGCGGCCAGCTCTTCAGGCGAGAGCCGGGCAATGCGTGTCACCGAGCCGAAGGCACGCAGCAGTTGCAGCTTGCGTTTGGGGCCGATGCCGGGAATCTCGTCGAGCGCCGATTCACGGATGCGGCGGTTGCGCAGACGGCGGTGGTGCGTAATGGCAAAGCGGTGGGCTTCGTCACGCAGACGCATCACCACCTTGAGCGCCGGTGAGTCGCGTGGCAGTTGCAATGGCGGACGGCCATCCTCGACCACCAACTCCTCCAGTCGCTCGGCCAGCCCCGCGAGCGGCAGATTTGCAAGTCCGACCTCCTGCAGCGCCTGGCGCGCCGCGTGCAGTTGGGTAATGCCGCCATCGACCAGCAGCAGGTGCGGCAACGGCAGCTCTTCGGCCACCACGCGGCTGTAACGGCGTCTCACCGCCTCAGCCATCATGCGCGGATCGTCGGGGCCGCTGGTATCGCGGATATGAAAGAGGCGGTAACGCCGCCGATCGGGTATGCCATCAACGGCCGCCACCAGACTGGCGACAGCCAGCAGGCCGGAGGTATTGGAGACGTCGATGCACTCGATCACCTCCGGCAGGGTCGGGAGTTGCAGCGCCTGTTGCAGCTCTTCGATGCCCCGGCGCGCTGCCGCGCGCTGCTGTTCGGCGGTCACGACCGGGCCGCGGGCACGCTGGCGCGCCATCTCGCCCAAACCGGTACGGATATCACGCAGATAGGCCGCCCGCTCAAAGTCGAGGGTCGTGACGGCCTGTTCCATCTCGCGCCGTAACTCTTCGATAAAGGTGGGACGCTCACCTCGCAGAATGGCGCAGGCCTCCTCCACCCGCTGCCGGTAGGCCTCCGGACTGATCCGCCCGATGCAGGGGGCGGAGCAGGTGCGGATGATATCGTCGTTGCAGTGGCGGTAGGCCTCACGATCCGGCAGCAGCGGTGCACAGCGGCGCAGACCGAATTTGCGCTCCAGAAAGTCGATAACCGGGCGCACGAAGCGTCCGCCCGAAGGGAAGGGGCCGAAGTAGGTGGCACCGTCTTCGCGCAACAGGCGGCAGGTGGAGAAGCGCGGCAGGGGCGCACGCAGGTCGCAGCGGATGGCGAGATAGCGTTTGTCATCGCGCAACAGCACGTTATAGCGCGGCTGGTGCTCCTTGATCAGTTCGTTTTCGGTCAGCAGAGCCTGATCTTCATTGCGGGTCACGATCCACTCGAGGTCGTGCACGCTGTTGATGAGGCTGCGCAGGCGTGGTTCGGCGCGGCGCAGCGTGGCGGGGCGGAAGTAGCTCTGCACACGCCGGCGCAGTGAGAGCGCTTTGCCGACGTAGATGATGCGGCCGCGCCGGTCGCGCATCAGGTAGCAGCCCGGCTTGTCCGGCAGCTTGGCCAGCCGCTCGCTCAGTATCTCGGTCACACCCGGCTCCCGCTCAGGCGCCACCAGGCGAGAAACTCAAGGTTGCCTTCAGGGCCACGCAGCGGCGATTCAGCCAG
The DNA here is from genome assembly GCA_964599645.1 of uncultured Lentisphaerales bacterium. Lineage (GTDB taxonomy): Bacteria > Verrucomicrobiota > Kiritimatiellia > RFP12 > JAAYLN01 > JAAYLN01. Next base: position 9,917 of record CAZRGQ010000004.1, read on the forward strand.
ATCGAGCCACTCCAGACCGACCTCGCGGCAGCCGAAGTGGCGTATCTCCACCACGACGCTCTCGTGTACCGCCGGGTCACGCACCACACCGCCGGGGGCGGCACCGCGTGGCGCCTCAAACTGCGGTTTGATCAGTGTAACCAGTTCGCTCCCCGGTGCCATCACGGCTGCCAGCGGCGGCAGGATCAGTCGCAGCGAGATGAAGGAGACGTCGACCGTGGCAAAGTCGGGTCTATAGGGGAGAATGTCGGCGGTCAGATAGCGTGCATTGCAGCGCTCAATCACCGTCACCCGCTGATCGTTGGCGATGCGGGGATGAATCTGGCTGTGACCGACGTCGAGAGCGATGACTCTGGCAGCCCCATGTTGCAACAGACAGTCGGTAAAACCGCCGGTTGAGGCTCCGACGTCGAGGCAGAGTTTGCCGTTAACATCAATTGGAAAAGCGGCAAAGGCGCCGGCCAGCTTGTCGCCACCGCGGCTGACAAAGCGTGGCTGTGCCGTGCGTTCGATCAGACTCTCCACGCTAAAGCGGTGCCCGGCCTTGGTGGCAGGGTGCCCGGCCACCCGGATGACACCGGCCATAATCAGACGTTGGGCCTGTTCCCGGCTCTCTGCCAGACCGCGGGCCACTACGAGCTGATCAAGTCGCATCTGTTTCATCTGCCGTCGTCATGCAGCCGCTGCATAATTGCAGTGGCCAGGGCTGCAGCGGTGAGCCCCACCGCCTCCCGCAGTGAGGCGGTGGTACCTTGACCAATCACCTGATCAGGCCAGCCGAACGAGAGCAGCGTAACCATGGCACCGGCAGCAGCCAGTTGCTCTCCGACGGCCGAGCCGAAGCCGCCCTGAAGAGCGCCATTCTCCAGTGTCACCACGGCACGTGCCGTGGCAGCCTGTTGCAACAGAAGTTGGCTGTCGAGCGGTTTGATAAAGATCGGATCCACGATACCGGCGGCGATACCCTGCGCTTGCAAAAGGTCAGCGACCTCAGCAGCCAGCGGCAACATGTCGCCCAGAGCCCAGAGCCAGACGGGAGCCGCTGCGCCCGCCGGCCCACGCACCACCTCGGCCACACCGATCGCCAACGGCTGCGGTGCGGCGTCCGGAGTCACGCCCGGACCGGCATCACGGGGATAGCGGATCGCTGTGGGGCCGGAGCGCTGCAGGGCGGTAACGACCATCCGTGTCAGCAACGCCTCATCGCGAGGCTGCATCATGACGAGGTTGGGGAAAGTGCGCAGCAGGGGGATGTCGTAGATGCCGTGGTGCGTAGGGCCGTCGGCGCCGACCACGCCGGCGCGGTCGATGGCAAAGGTGACCGGCAGATTTTGTAGGCAGACGTCGTGGATCACATTGTCGATACCGCGCTGCAGAAAGGTCGAGTAGAGCGCGACTACCGGCTTCAGCCCGCCGGCGGCCAGTCCGGCGGCAAAGGTGACAGCGTGTCCCTCGCAGATGCCGACGTCGAAGAAACGGTTGGGATATTGGCGGGCAAAGCGGTCGAGCCCGGTACCGTTAGTCATCGAGGCTGTCAGCGCCACCAGGTGCGGCTCCTGCTGTGCCTGTTCAACCAGAGTGCTGCCGAAGAGCTCGGAGTAGCCGCTGCGTGGTGGCGGCAGCGAGCCGCTGTTGAGGTCGAAGGGCGGCACACCGTGCCACGCCTCAGGGTCGTGTTCCGCTGCCGGGAAGCCGTGCCCCTTGCGGGTGGCAACGTGGAGCACGATGGGGCGGTCGTAGTGTTTGGCTACCAGCAAGGCGCCAAGCAGGGCCGGCAGGTCGTGACCGTCGATTGGTCCTACGTAGCGCAAACCGAGATCTTCAAAGAGGGCGTTGCGCACAAAGAGGCTCTTGACCGTCTTCTCCAGATGGTGGTAGCTCTGGCGCAGAAAACCGAGCTTCATGCGGTGGGCCATCTCCTCGATCTTCGATTTTACCCGATTGTAGGGGTGGCTGCCGAGGAGACGCCCCAGATGGCGCGAGATGGCTCCGACGTTGCCGCAGATCGACATCTCATTGTCGTTGAGAATGATGATCAGCCGCTTGGTCGTGGAGGCGACGTTGTTGAGCGCTTCGAGCGAGAGACCGTTGCAGAGCGAGGCATCGCCCACTACCGCCACTACATGCTCGGTGCCTCTGCGCAGATCGCGGGCAGCGGCAAAGCCGAGGGCGGCCGAGATGGCAGTGCCGGCGTGGCCCGCCTCGAAGGCGTCGCAAACCGACTCCTCACGTTTCAGAAAGCCGGAGAGACCCTCCGCCTGCCGCAGGGTATCAAACTGCGCCTGGCGTCCGGTCAGCAGCTTCCAGGCGTAGGTCTGGTGCCCCACATCCCAGACGATACGGTCGGTGTCCGGTGCAAAGTGGTGCAACAGGGCGATGGTCAGCTCGATCACTCCGAGGTTGGAGGCCAGATGCCCACCGGTACGGCTGACCGTCGCAATGATTTTCGTACGCAGCTCATCTGCCAGTAGCGGGTAGAGCTGCGGAGAGAGTGCCTTCAGGTCGTCGGGACCTGCGATGTTTTCCAGCAGTGAATCCATTTGCACTACTATAGCTAATCCCATCGGCCTTGTGAAGTTGCAATCGGGGTCCCAAAACTGCGGAAGATTTGGCGCTGCCACTTTACATGCGCTTCCTGATGATCTCTCACAAATCAGGAGCGCATAAAACGGTTACTGATTTTGAGATTGTTCGAGCCAGGCAAAGGTGGCTTGGTGGGCGGCCAGCGGAGTATCGAGGTGGTGTTGTAAAAACATGTAGAGGAAACGGCGTATGGCGAGCAGGTTGGAGTCTGAGGCTGCAGGTGGTGGCGTGGCGGGCTGGAGGCTGTGGTGTTGCCACTGGCGTAGTGCCAGCAGGAGCGTTGGATCGAGTGAGACGGAGGCTTCGTCAGGTTGCAACGGTGTGGTGTGGCGGCAGCGGAGACGTCCGGCCGGCAGTGAGAAGCGGGCGGAGAAGTGGTTGCCGGGAGCCAGACAGTCGGGGCAGGGGCTGAAGTCGGGCGCCAGCCCGAGCGCTGTCAGCAGCGCCAGCTCGAAGGTGACCACAACCTGCTGTGGTGACGCGCCGTGCTCCAGGGCTGTCAGATGCGCTTCAAGCAGCTCGAAGATGGCAGCGGCTTCAAGCTGCGGCATGGTGACGCGGTTGGTCAGTTCGCAGAGGTAACCGGCGGTGACGGCGCGGCGCCAATCGTGACGCAGGGTAGGACGCCAGGCGAGGGGGGCACATTCGCGGGCGATGTGGATACCATCGTTTTCGCGCCGGTAGAAGAGCAGTTCACAAAGCATCGCCAGATCGTATTGTCCCAGAAAGGCGCTCTTGGGGCGACAGGCGCCCTTGATCACCGTGACGATGCGCCCATACTCGGGCGAGAGCCAGGTGACCACACGTGAGGTGCGTGAGAAGGGGTTGATGCGGAGGACGATGGCTGTAGTCTTGACGATCACGCTATCGCCGGCAGCTCTTCGATATTCTGCCCCGTTTCGAGTGGAAAACCGCAGAGGAAGGCGGCACCATCGATCGCGCGTCCGCCGGCACGTTGCACCAGTCGCAGGCGCAGCCACCCTTCACCGGTCGTGATGGCGGGGCCTTCGGGCGAGATGTCGGCCACACAGCCGGGGGGCAGGCCGGTGTCATGGCGGGGGAACTCGGCAACGGCTTGTAAAATCTTGAGTCGTTCAAGGCGCAGTTCGCCATGCCGTATAAGCGGAATTAGCGTATGCGAGGCGGGCCAGGGGTTGAAGGCACGCACCTGCAAAGCTAGCTCGACTGCCGGCTGCGACCAGTCGATGCGCCCCTCCTCTTTGGTCAGTTTCGGAGCAAAGGTGGCTGCGGTATGGTCCTGTTTTTGTGGTGTCAGGGTGCCGGCAGCCAGTCGCGGAAGAGTTTCGAGGATCAGTTGCGAGCCGAGCGCTGTCAGGCGTTCATGGAGCGTGCCGGCGGTGTCGTCGAAGAAGATCGGCTCCTGCTCCTGCAACAGGATATCGCCGCTATCCATCCCCTTGTCCATCTGCATGATGGTAACGCCGGTGATGTCGTCACCGGCGGCGATGGCGCGATGCACCGGTGCCGCACCACGATAGTTGGGCAAGAGTGAGAGGTGGACGTTGACGCAGCCGAGCGGTGGCAGAGTGAGAATGCGCCTGCCCAGAAACTGGCCATAGGCCACCACGACGATGACATCGGGGTTCCAAGTGACCAACTGCTCCACGAGCGCAGGGGTGTTGAGCTTTTCGGGCGTCAGTATCGGCAGATCGTGAAGTTCAGCTTCGCATTTGCAGTCGCAGGCGGTCAGACGACGCTTGCGGCCGCAGGGGCGGTCTGGTTGGGTTACTACGCCCACAATATCGATGGCGGGAGCGGTTACCAGCGCCCGCAACACAGCGCTGGAGACATCGGCTGAACCCATGAAGGCGACACGCAGCATCAGGCGATCTTCTCCTCATGGCGCTGCAGGAGTGTGGCAAGCTGTCGCTTTGAATCGGCGGCAACTTGATCGTAGAGGCTCCGGCCGTGGGCATCGATGGCGACAACTCCCGGCAGGTTGGCAACGGTCAGCTCCCACATGGCTTCGGTGGTGCCGAACTCTGCGGCAAACCAGAGACGCCCGACACGGCTGATCGTAGCGGCAATCGAGGCGGCGGCTCCGCCCACTGCCTGAACGTAGACACAGCCGTAGCGGCGACAGGCAGCGACCGTAGCAGCGCCCATGCCGCCCTTGCCGATGATGAGGCGAATGCCATGTTCTGCGATAATGCGCGCCATATAGGGCTCTTCGCGCATTGAGGTGGTCGGGCCGGCCGCGACGATACGCCAGCCATCGTCTGTCGCAACCACAACCGGTCCGCAGTGGAAGATAACTCCGTCATGGAGCGGAACCGGGGCGGGGTGGCCGTCGTAGAGGTGGCGGTGCAGGCGGTCGCGTCCGGTGTAGATCGTGCCGCTGAGGGTAATGGCTGTGCCCGGTGTGAGGCTGCGAACCGTAGCCTCATCCAGGGGCGTCGTGAGAGCCGTAGGCGCAGCGTCGGGCGATGGGGTGGGGCGGGTCATGGCAGCCACCCCCGCAGAGTGCCGTCGGAGGCCACTTCGATGCCGCGGCGGCGGCAGGCCCAGCAACTGTAGGCGACCGTCACAAAGTAGCAGGCCGGCAGACGGGCAAGGGCAGCCACTTTGACACCCAGCAGGGTGGCCTTGCCCCCCAGTCCCATCGGGCCGATATTAAGCGAATTGGCGGCCGTGAGCAGCTCGCTCTCGAGGGCTGCCAGCTCGGGCTGCGGTGCATGGTCGTCGAGCGGACGCAGCAACTGCGCTTTGGCATGATGGTAGCCGGAGGCGCGATCGCCGCCGATCGCAACGCCCAGGATGCCGGGGGCGCAGCCGAGCCCCTGAGCGCGCCAGATGGCGTGCAGCAGGCAGGTGCGGACCCCTGCGAGGTCGCGTCCCGCCTGCAATTCGACATCAGGCAGGCTGTATTGGGTACCGACATTTTCACAGCCGCCGCCCTTGAGCAGCAGCCGCACGGCTGTGGTGGTACGCGCCGGATCGATTTTAAAGTGGATTAAGGGAGCTCCGGGAGCGACGTTACTCTCGATCGACTTGCCGCTGAGGCTGTCGATGGTATTGTGGCGCAGATAGCCGCACTGCGTCGCAGTGGCGACTGCGGCTTCTATCCCGCTGCGGATCAGATGGAGAGCGCTCTGCGGCGGGGTCTCAAGCCAGAAAGTGAGGGTGCCGGTATCCTGACAGAGAGGTGTGCCCTGCGCTGCAGCCAGCTTGGCGTTGTCAAGAATCAGTTTGAGAATGCCGCAGGCGGCGGGGAGTTCGTCGCTGTCGTGACCGGCCTGCTGCAAGGCGGTTACGACATCGGCCGGCAACTCGGTGGCGCAGCGCTTGACCAGCTCCAGCGCTGTAGCGTGCCAATTGTCGTGCAGGTTGGCCGGAGGCTTCATGCGGCTGCCTCCCGGTAGAAGTGGCCGTTGCTGCCGATCGCTTCGAAGAGGGGCTCAAGGAGCGTCACGGGAATGGCCAGAGTGCCGTCGCCCCGCCCCAGCTCGATAGCGGGACGTACCGCCAGGCCGTGGTAGTCGCTGCCACCTGAAACCAGAAGCTTGTGACGCTGTGCCAGACGCAGCAGCTCGATCGTCTCCTCGCGGCTGTGGCCCGGATAGTAGGCCTCAAGACCGCCGAGACCGTAGCCTGCCAATTCAGAGAGCCGGCTCTCCAGCTCCTTCAGATCGCTGGTCCAGTGCAGCGGGTGGGCGACAATCGAGACACCACCGGCGGCGGCAATCAGGTCGATAGCTGCAACGGGAGTCAGGCGGTAGCGGACGACATAACCTGCCTGGCCTTTGGCCAACAGCTTGTCGAAGGCCTCCTGCACCGAGCCGACATAGCCCCGCAGCAGCAGTGCTTTGCCAAAGTGGGTACGGCTGACAACATCAGCGCCGGCCAGTGCCGCCACCTCGCTCCACTGCAGGTCGTAGCCGAGTTGTTGCAGCTTGGCCAGTATCTGATGGTTGCGCCCCTCACGTCCGGCCAACACCTGTTCGAGTGCGGCATTAAGCTCCGCATGGCCGGGATCGATGCCGAGACCGACGATATGGAGCGTGCCTTGCGGCACCTCGATGCTCAGCTCCACTCCCGCCAGACCGGTAATATGCTGCTGGCGACAGGCTTCGATAAACTCCGGCACGCCGGCGCAGTTATCATGATCGGTCAGCGCCATCGCCTTAAGGCCCAGACGCGCCGCCCGTGCTACCAGCTCGGCTGGTCTGTCGGTTCCATCAGAGTGGAGTGAGTGTGTGTGGAGATCGATCATGGGAGGTTTAATTTCAGCCGCAGGTGTAGGTGGCTGCGGCCTGTTCTGCTGTCAGGGTCGCAAAATGGCCGGCGATCGTCTGGTCGTAGTTGGCCGTATGGGCAAAGGCCTGTTGCATCAGGCGGAAACGGGTGTCGAGGCCGAGGGTGCCGCCGTTGGCAGCCAGCTCCCGGCAGATGGCATCGTAGTCGGCAGGCGCGGTCACCGAGGCCACCCGCAGATAGTTTTTGGCGGCAGCCCTGATCATGCAGGGACCACCAATGTCGATGTTGGTGCGCGCCTCTTCAGGGGTGACGCCCGCCTTGGCAATCGTCCGAGCAAAGGGGTAGAGGTTGGCCACGACCATATCGAGTGCCACGGCCGCTGTGCGCTTGAGGTCCGCCCGGTGCTCCGGATTATAGGTCTCCGAGAGCAGGCCGAGGTAGATTTTGAAATCGAGCGTCTTGACGAGCCCGCCCTGCATCTCCGGTTGTCCGGTATAGTCGGAGACCGCCACCAGTTGCTGTGCTGCCGGCGTGTTGGCCAGCAGCTTGGCGATGGCCGTATGGGTGCCGCCGGTTGAGTAGATGGTTACGTCCGGGCAGGCTGCCAGCAGAGCTGGAATCAGGGTGTCGAGGCCGGTTTTGTCGGCGACACTGATCAGCAGGTGACGGATCGGGATCCGATCATCGATTCGTTGCACGATATTAAGCGACATGGCAATACTCCTCTCTGTCATGCACCCGTGATAGTGGAAAGCAGAGTCCGGTGCCGACAGAAAGCTATTATGTTGCCAAAAAGCGCACTGAAAGGCAATTGTTTAACGGAAGTGAACAGAGATGGCCACTGATCGCGCTGGAGCGCGGTAGAGAGAACCACGAATGGACACCAATATAGACACGCATAGGGTCGGGGCGCTGCGCGCCCTTGTAAATCGTAAGCTGTGAGCTGTGAAGTGTGACGCCGCCACACACGCTTCTAACCACTCGCCGCTGCACTCCGTTTCTCTTCACAATGGCGGCGCTTGCTTGACGCCGTTGCAGTAGTGTGCGAATATAAAGCACACATCAGGAGAGAAGTGATGATTCTTACCGAACAACAGAAGCAGGACGTCCGGGACTGGACTGCGGCCGGAGCCACATTGGCCGAGATACAGACGCGCCTGCGTGAAGAGCACGAAGTAGCTCTGACCTATATGGATGTACGCCTGCTGGTGCTTGAACTGGGCGCCGAGGTGCAAGACAAGCCGGAGCCGAAGGTCAAAGAGCCGGCAGTCGGTGATACGGCACATGCAGACGGGGCGCTACCTGAAGCTGACGCTGAGTTGCCTGCAACCGGCGGCATCGCGGTCTCCCTTGATCGCGTGATACAGGCCGGAGCTCTGGCCAGTGGCAGCGTGACCTTCTCCGACGGCGTTACCGCCAGATGGGTCTTTGACCAGATGGGCCGGTTGGGGCTGACATCGACCAGCCAACCCGGCTATCGTCCGACGCAGGAAGACCTGCAGGCATTTCAGCTCGAGTTGCAGCGGCAGCTCACGTCCCACGGTTATTGAGTGATGCAGCCGGAAACTCTCAAACTCGGTTTTATCGGTGCCGGCAAGATGGGGGAGGCGATCATCGCCGCCCTTTTGCGCAGCGGCTTCAGCAAGCCGGCAGAGTTGCTGGTGTGCGAGGCTCTGGCAGAACGGCGCACGATACTGAAGCGGCGCTATCGCATGGCCGTCACGGCTGAGCCGCTGGAGTTGCCACCGCTCTGCCATACAATCGTCCTAGCGCTCAAGCCGCAGGACCTCGACACTCTCCTGCAGCAGCTTGCACCGCAACTGACCCGCAAACACCTGCTGATCTCGATTGCCGCCGGCAAGCAGGTGGCACGGCTGGAGGAGCTCTCCGGTGACAAGTGCCGCGTAGTGCGCGTCATGCCCAACCTGAATGTGGCGGTCGGGGAGGGGATGAGCGTCTTTACCGCCGGCGCCAGAGCACGTGCGGCCGATCGCCGTTATGTGGCACGGCTGCTGCAGAGCTGCGGTGCGGCGCTCGAACTGGAAGAGGCGCACTTTGACGCAGTTACGGCGCTGAGTGGTTCGGGGCCGGCCTTCTTTGCCTACTTTATGGAGTCGCTGAGCAGGGCTGGTGTCGAGTTGGGGTTGCCGCCTGAAGCTGCCGGCCAACTGGCCAACCAGACGATGTTGGGCACGGCCCGTTACCTGCGCGAGAGCGGCGTGGCGCCCGCCGATTTTATCGCAGCCGTCGCTTCACCCAAAGGCACCACGGCGGCCGGTCTGGCCGTGCTGGAGCGTTCCACGCTGCATGGTACGGTAGAGCGCACCTTGAAGGCGGCGGCCAGGCGCAGCCGCGAATTAAACAGCAAGTGATCTTTTTTAGAGGAGTATGAGATGGAGCGTCTGCTTGAGATTTTGAAGTCGGATGCACGCATATCGCTGGAGGCGTTGGCGGAGCAACTGGGAGAGGATGTGGCCTGCGTGGCGGAGCGCATCGACGATTACGAGAAGCGCGGCGTGATTCGCGCCTACCATGCCGTCATCAACACCGAGTTGGTGGAGGATGGTAGCGTGCGGGCCGTAATTGAGCTACGGATCAGTCCGACGCAGGATGTCGGCTTCGACCGCATCGCCAACCGTATTGCCCGCTTTGAGCAGGTGGAGTCGATGTTTCTGGTCTCGGGCGGTTACGATCTGCTGCTCTTCGTCAAGGGACGCAACCTGCAGGAGGTGGCGCGCTTCGTCAGCGCCAAACTGGCCAGCATGGATGGCGTACTCTCGACCTCGACCCACTTCATGTTGAAGACCTACAAAGATCATGGCGTTATGCTGGAGCAGACAGATCACGATGAGCGACTCAAGATTACACCGTGATTTTGTGGCGGAGCATGTCCGCAACCTGCCGCGCTCCGGTATTCGCGACTTTTTTGAGATCGTAGCGACGCGGGACGACATCATCAGCCTCGGTATCGGCGAGCCCGACTTCACTACGCCGTGGCACATCCGTGAAGCTGCCATCACCGCACTGGAGCATGGCGCTACCCGTTACACCTCGAACTTGGGGCTGGGTGAGCTGCGCAAGGCGATTGTACGCTATCTGGAGCGCTCCTACCGCGGCTTGAGCTACGATTGGCGCAGCGAGATGCTGGTGACTGTGGGCGTGAGCGAGGGGCTCGATGTGGCCATCCGGGCCACGGTGGCGCCCGGCGATGAGGTGCTCTACCATGAGCCCTGTTTTGTGGCCTATGCGCCTCTGATCCGGTTGGCGCACGGGATCCCGGTGGCGGTGGCTACCGAGGCGGCCAACAACTTCTGTCTGACGCGTGAGGCGCTTGAGGCGAGTGTGACGCCACGTACCAGAGCGCTCCTGATCAACTTCCCCTGCAACCCGACCGGAGCCGTCCTGACGGCGTCCGATTGCGCCATGTTGGCCGATTTTGTGCGCGAGCACGACCTGCTGCTGCTGACCGATGAGGTCTACTCGGAGTTGACCTACGAGAGCGAGCGGTTTTCGGTGGCCAATGAGCCGGGGATGCGTGAGCGGACCGTTTTTCTCGGAGGCTTCTCCAAGGCGTGGGCCATGACCGGTTTCAGGCTCGGTTTTGTAGCCGCCCCGCCCGATCTGATCGAGGCGATGATGAAGGTGCACCAGTTTGGCATGATGTGTGCGCCGGTGCTCAGTCAGAAGGCCGGTATCGAGGCGCTCGACAACGGTTGGGATGATATCGCCCGGATGCGCACCTCGTATCGTGAGCGGCGCGATGTGATGTGCTGTGCCTTTGCGGCGATGGGGCTCGACTGCTATCTGCCGCAAGGGGCCTTCTATGCCTTTCCTTCGATCGCCGCTACCGGCTTGAGTTCGATGGAGTTTGCGATGCGTTTCCTCGATGAAGAGGCGGTGGCCTGCGTGCCGGGGTCGGCCTTCGGCGCCTGCGGTGAAGGTTTTATACGCTGCGCCTATGCCACCGATCTGGAGCAGATTCGCGAGGCGATGACACGCATGCAACGCTTTGTCAAACGGTTAACAGGAGAGTAGGGAGAGCATGCGCAGACTCGTACTTTCGGCTGCTGTTTCACTGCTGACCCTCGGCTTGATCTTTCAACTGGTGGCGCAGGGGGCGGGGCGTGATGCCGAACTATGGCCGCTGCTGCGCGATGTGGTACCGCTCCTGCTCGTTGGCTATATCCTCTGCCAGGTGGCTCAAACCGCCTTCCGGTCGGAGCGCTACCGGCTGTTGCTCTATGGTGCCGGCGAGATGCAGGTGCCCTCGGCCGGTCACTCCTTTCTGGCCACGCTGGCGCGCAATGCGCTGGTCGACCTGCTGCCGGCCAGAGCCGGTGAGTTGGGCTATCTGGCCCTGATGAATCGCAACTACCGTGTTGGCGCCGATACCTGTCTCGGCAGTATGTCGATCAGTCTGCTCTTCGACTTTATCGCCCTGGCGGCCGTCCTGGCGCTGGCGATTGCGGCCCCCTGGACGCATGGTGTCGCGACCTGGCCGCTGCTGCTTCAGGGGTTGACGGCGCTGAGCCTGGTTTCGCTGCTGGGCATCTGGGGACTGCTGGTGCTGCTGCCCAAATATATCATCCCCCTCTGGCAGCGGCTGCGGCAGAGTGTACCACGCCTGGTACCTCGCCGGGCGGGAGAGTTTATCGACCGCACCATGGTGGCCGTGGCCCGTGTACGGCAACGTCGCCTCCTGCTGATCGCCTTTCTCTATTCGCTGGGGGTGCGCTTTTTTAAATATCTGGGACTCTTGCTGCTCTTTCGCGGAGTGACCCGTATCCACCTGCCGGCGTTGGCTCTGGCCGAGGCGCGTCAGGTGTTGCCGACGCTGCTGGCGGGGGAGGGGGCGGCAGCCCTGCCGCTGCCAACTCTGATGGGCTTCGGCGCCTACGAAGGCGGGGCCACCGGAGTCTGGACGCTGCTCGGTTACCCGGCTGCGGCAGCCTTTCTGGCGATGTTGGCCCTCCATATCGTGTCGCAGGCGGTCGATTACACGCTGGGGGGCGTGGCCTTTGTGGTGATTGCCTGGGGTAGCGGCAGAGGGGTGACGGAGCGTAGCGGGCATGAGCGTAAACGTGGCCGCGAGTGGGCGGTGGCGGCCGTGGTCGGCGCCCTGCTGCTCGGGGCGGCGCTCTTTGCACTCTATGAGTGGCGCGACTTGCGCAAGCGCGGCTCACTTACTCCGCCTGCCATGGGCGCTGCGGTAGTTGCCACCAGCCTGGAGCAAGCGGCCTGTAACTCCCTGCTGGCACGCTATCACGGCCGTCTCGTCTGGAGTTCCAACCGCTTTGGCAACCACGACATCCTCATGATGGAGTGGCCCTCGGCCGAGATAAAGCGTCTGACGCGCCACCCCCACACGGAGACCTATCCCAGACTCTCGCCCGACGGGCAACGCCTCCTCTTTGCCCGTGCGCAGACGGCCTGGGTATCGCAGCGCAACAGCGGGGCGTGGGATACCTGGCTGCTCGATCTCAAGAGTGGCCGCGAGGAGTGTGTGGCGACCAACTCATTCTTTGCTTCATGGGCCGGTGAGAATGCGATCCTCTTTCAACGGCGTGACGATCTTGAAGTGGTGCGTCTCGACCTGCAGAACGGGCAGGAAGAGCTGCTGCTGCTGAGCGGAAAGGATCCGATTCCGGCAGGAGCCACCCTGCAGACAGCCGACTATCGGACCGCTGACGGTGCCTTGGCCATTACACTGCGCGGCAAGCAGCGTATCACCGCCTGGATCGACAAGACGCAACGGCTGCATCAGATCGGAGCCGGGGATAGCTGTCAGGCGACCTGGGGGCTGGGTGATGAACTGCTCTATATCGGGTCGGGCGGTCGCATGAAGAATGCCATCTACCGCCACGATATCCGCAGTGGCAAGAGCGAGTTGTGGCTCGATCTGCCGGGCGAGTGGAGCCATGAATACTTTCCGCGTCTCGATGCTACGGGGCGTCTCCTCGTCTTTGCCGCCAGCGCTGGCGGTCATGAGCACGATACGGCCGACTATGAGATTTTTGCCTGGGAGCCGGGCAAAGCCGCCAGCGAGGCGGTACGCTTGACCTTCCACAGCGGCAACGACTGCTGGCCCGATATCTGGTTGCAGAAGCAGCAGTGATATCGCCGTGCCGGCGGGTAGTGCTTAGTCGGGATGATAGAGACAGGCTGCCAGGTCGTTGAGGTCGATTCCCACTGAACGCAGCAGTTGCAGGTGGGGGTAGAGGTCGGCGATTTCGCTCAGGCAGTGGGAGTCGGTACCGAGGGCGAGGCGCACGCCGAAGTCGAGGCAGTAGCGGATAAACTCCGGTTCGGGGAAGTTGGTGTGGAAGTTGATTTCAGCCGCGACCCCGGCCGCCGCCAGCTTGCGTGCCACCTCGCGGTAGAGGTGTGTTGGTTTGGGCAGGTTGTGCCGGGT
>CAZRGQ010000004.1:23229-67740 GCA_964599645.1 uncultured Lentisphaerales bacterium
GCCAGCTTGCGGTCGCGTTGCCAGTCGTAGCGCAGGGCGATGTCACGCGGGAAGTAGAGGTGGTAGGCGTGTTCGGTCAGCGCCTGCTTCTCAAGTCCGAGCGCCTCGGCCAGCAGGCCGTTGTGGCTGGCGGTGACGGTGGTGGCGCAGTAGGCAAACTCGGTGTGGGCGTGGACATCGGAGAGGCCGGGCAGCGGCACCTGGAGGGTGTGGGTAGTGAGTTCAAAGCTGCGACCCTCCAGCCGCAGGTGCTGGAAGGAGAAGGGAGCCTGCGAGAGGGAGGGAGTCGTGGCGTAGGCGACGCCGGCGTGCTCCCGGAGCGGCTGGCCCACATGGTAGTGGCCGCTGAGTGAGAGGCTTATTCCGCCAGCCGTGTAGCTCTGCAACACCGCAGCGGTGTTGTCGAGCATATAGGGGTAGGGGGCTTCGATGGCGGGGTAGAGCGGGTGGTGCTGCAGGGCGATGAGCGGCAGTTGCGGCTCGGCTGCCGCCACGGTGGCGGGCAGTTCGAGGGCGTGGGCCGGGCGCTGCCAGACTTCGCCTGCCAGGGGGTGGTCGTGAAAGAGCAGGAAGCCGTAGCCGCCGATGCGATGGAGTCCGGGGGGCGAATTGAAGAGGCGGGCCAGATGCTCCTGATTGCCATCGTGATTGCCGGGCAGGGCGAGGAGCGGCAGGCCGCGCTGTTGCAGCTTGCCAGCCAGCAGGGCGAGGTCGGCCCCGGCCTGCGGCGCATCGCCGTTGTCGACCAGATCGCCCAGCAGGATGATGAGACCGGGGGTGATGCCGAGATGGCCAAGGCGCGCTACCGCCTTGTCGAGCAACATCGGCACCAATACAGAGTGGCGCTCAGGCAGGGGACAGTGGTGGCGGGCGAGGGAGGTGTAGTGGAGATCGGCAATGACCAGTACGTCGAGAGGTTTGGGTGACATGCTGTGGCTCCTGTCAGGCGGCTCTCTGCCGGGGACAATCAACTCTGCATCAGGCGCAGCCGAACCGGGCGTTGGCTGACGACGTCGTGCGACTCGATCTCATCGAGCGCCTTTTCGAGGTCGGCCTCCAGTGTGGGAGTGGTGAGGGCCACAACCGGCACAAAGCCGTTGGCAGCGTTGCCGCTGCTGCTCTTCTGCATTACGGCAGCGATGCTGACGCCATGGCGCCCCAGAATCGAGGTAAAGCAACCGAGCGAGCCGGCGCTGTCGCGCACCATCAGGCGCAGATAGAAGGCGCTCCTGGTCGCCGAGCGGGGTCTGATCTGTGGCGGCTTAGCCGAGACTTTGACGGCACGCCGATGGCGCGGCTGGCGGGTGCGGAGATTGCGGGCGATATCGGCAATGTCACCGATGACGGTTGAGGCGGTCGGTTCACGTCCGGCACCGCGTCCGTAGTAGAGGGTGTCGTCGGTGAGGTCGCTATGGACCAGCGCGGCGTTGAAGACGCCGGAGACGGAGGCGAGGAGGTGGTCGAGCGGCACCAGGGTCGGGGCGACTCCGATCTCGATGGCGTCATCGACGCGCGCCACCCGTGCCAGCAGCTTGATGCGGTAGCCGAGTTCACGGGCAAACTGCACGTCGCTGCCGTCCAGATCGCGGATGCCCTCGACAGCCACTGCGGAGAGGGGCACGTGGAAGCCGTAGGAGAGGAGGGCCAGAATGGCGGCCTTGTGGGCGGTATCGTGGCCATCGATGTCGAGCGCCGGGTTGGCTTCGGCATAGCCGAGGCGCTGGGCATCGGCCAGAACCACGTCAAAGGGGAGGCCTTCCTGCTCCATCCGGGTCAGGATATAGTTGCAGGTGCCGTTGAGAATGCCGTGAATATAGCCGATGGCGTTGCCGATCAGCCCTTCGCGCAGGACGCGGACGATGGGGATGCCACCGCCGACACTGGCACCGAAGTAGAGATCGACGCCCTGCGCTTCGGCCAGGGTAAAGAGCTCTTCGCCATGCTCGGCCAGCAGTTTTTTGTTGGCGGTAACAACCGGCTTGCCGACTTTGAGCGCGGCCAGCATCAGTTCACGGGCAATGGTGCTGCCGCCGATGAGTTCGACCACGATGTCGACGGCCGGATCGTTGATGACCGCATAAGCATCGGTGGTCAGCACATGGGGTGGCAGGCTGATGCCACGGTCGGTCGTAATATCGAGATCGGCAATCCGCCGTATCACAACCTCGACGCCGAGGCGGTTTGAGAGGAGGAGACGATTGCGTTGCAACCCCTCTGCCACACCGGCTCCGACGGTACCAAAACCGAGTATGCCAACACCAACTTGTTTCATAAAACTCTTCTCCTCTTTAAATCAGCAGTCGGAAGTAACTCCTGCCTGCTTGCGGAAATAGTCGACCGTGTAACGCAACCCCTCATCCAGCGGGACCGCCGGGGCCCAGTTGAGCAGCTCACGCGCCAGTGCGATGTCGGGGCGGCGGCGGCGCGGGTCGTCACGCGGCAACGGTTTGAAGATCAGTTGGCTGCTGCTCTCAGGGAGGGCGGCCAACACCTGTTGAGCCAATTCGGCGATGGTATACTCCTCGGGGTTGCCGGTGTTGACGACCGGCACCAGAAGGTTATGCCGCTGGCAAAAGAGGTCGACCGTCTCGCGCTCGAGTTCCATCATGGCGCGCATCGCCTGCAGCAGGTCGCCGACATACTGGAAGCTGCGCGTCTGGCTGCCGTCGCCGTAGATGGTAATGGGGCGGTTATGCAGCGCCTGCATGATGAAGTTGCTGATGACGCGCCCATCCTGCGGGTGCATGTTGGGGCCATAGGTGTTGAAGATGCGTACCAGACGCACATCGACTCCATGTTCGCGGCGATAGTCGGCGGCCAGCGTCTCGGCGGCGCGCTTGCCTTCGTCGTAGCAACTGCGGGGGCCGATAGTGTTGACATTCCCCCAGTAGCTCTCACGTTGCGGATGTTCGAGCGGATCGCCGTAGATCTCTGATGTCGAGGTGTGCAGCACCCGCGCCTTGGTCTTGAGCGCCAACTCCAGCACATTCATCATGCCGACGAAGGATGTCTTGATCGTCTCGACCGGATTGCGCTGGTAGTGTATCGGCGATGCCGGACAAGCGAGGTTGTAGATCTCGTCAAACTGCCCCCAGAAGGGCTTGGTGACGTCGTCGAGGAGGAAGGTAAAGCGGGGGTTGTCCAGCAGGTCGTAGATATTGGCTTTGGTGCCAGTGAAGAGGTTGTCGAGCACCGTCACCTCATGTCCGTCAGCCAGTAGTTGACGCGCCAGATGTGAGCCGATAAAACCGGCTCCGCCCGTGATTAAAGTTTTACAGACCATTTTTCTCTCTTCACTCCGCTCGTTAGATGGTGTGCCGTGCTCCTACCGTTTTGGAATGGCGCGCAAAATCTGCCGCCCGGCAGGGTGTCCCTGACGCAAGGCGCGCTGAGCCCATTTTTGCGCCTCGTCCAAATCGATTTCAACGCCTTCGCCGTTGATATAGCAGTATGCCAACCAGATTTGTGCCTCGGCAGATTCGGCTGCAGCGGCCTGGGCAAACTCGGCGAAAGCCTTCTGTTTGTCGAGCGCGGTACCGAGTCCGTGGTAGTGGCAGAGCGCCAGATAGAGACGGGCCGGTATCAACTGCTGTTCGGCGGCCGCCTGGTACCAGCGGTAGGCTGCGGCATGATCCTGTTCGACAAAGCCACCAAAACCGGAGTAGCAGCGTCCCAGCAGCAGTTGTGCCTGGGGGTGGCCTTGCCCGGCGGCCTGGTGAAGCCATGTGACTCCCTCACTCCGCTCCTCCGGTCTGCTGCGGCTGCGCAGCAGTGCCAAGGCAAGCCACATCTGCGCTTCGCTGTTCCCCTGCGCGGCAGCCCGCCGCAGCCAGAAGGTGGCTTGCGGCAGATCACGCCGCACGCCATTGCCCTGGCGCAGTGCCAGCCCATAGGCGAGCTGCGCCTCTACCTCACCCTGTTCGGCGGCGGCCAAGTTCCAGCGGGCAGCAGCCACAGGGTCGCGCGAGGCGTCGGCAGCGCTGCCCAAGATACGGGCATAGCGCACCTGTGCCTTGGCATAACCGGCTTCAGCAGCCAGATGCATCCAGTCGATGCCCTCGCTCTCTTCCGCCTCCAGTAGTTGCAATCCCAGGGCAAATTGGGCGGTAGCGCTGCCGCGCCAGGCCGCCTGCCGCAGAGTCGACATGCCGCCGACCGGGTCGGCCGGCGTACCGAAGCCGCGAATCTGGCAGATGGCATGGGCGGCGCTCGCCTCGGGGTGGCCCTGGGCTGCAGCCTGCGACAACCAGCCGAAGGCGAGATCGCGGTTGGCAGTCACGCCGGCACCGCGCAACAGGGCGCGTCCCAGCGCCTCCTGTGCCGGGGCATAGTGGCGTGTTGCTGCTGCCTGCAACTGACCGATCACAGCGGTGGTGTCACGTTTGTCGCCGCTCGCCTGCAGCAGGCCGGCAAGTTGTGTCAGGGCAGGGGGATAAGCGGCTGCAGCGGCCGGAGTGAGCCACGCCAGCGCTGCCTCCATGTCACCGGAGCCGGCCGCCTGCTGTGCCAGCAGTGTGGCAACGATCGGATCAGCCGCCAGCGCTTCGAGTTGTTCCGCTGTGCGCCGGCTCAGAGTCGGTGTAGTCTGACTCAGCTTGAAGGTTACATCCCGCTTTAGCGGCGCACCCTCCCAGCCATCCGGCTGGAGGCGCTTGAGATTGATCTGCCACCACTGCTCCCAGGCGCCGTTATCCCAGCCGGCCAATGAGAGGAGGTAACCTTCGTCAGAGAGCCAGAAGGGGCGTTTGTGGAGTTCCAGTGAGACAACATTCATGGCCGCTGCCCAGTCCGCCACTCGCTGCTGTTTGCCGGCGAGCTTTCTGGCAACGCGCCACACCAGAATTTCGCCATGACCGCTCTGAATGGTGATAGCCACGGTGCGCGACAAAATCGGAGCAAACCAGCTCGAGAGCTGTTCGCCTTCAGGTGTTGCAGCCGGGAAGAGTAGTCCTGCTCCCTGCTCAAAGGCGAAGTTGGGGGCATCATGGGTGAGTGCCCGTGTCAGCTCGGCAATCCGCTCGTGTGGTATCCGGGCCGTGAAGCTGACGCCATATACCTTTGGGGCAGCCGTGGCGGGGAAGGCGATGCCGCGCTCGTAGAGCTCGGTCGCAGTCGGATAGGCAACTGCCAGGCGTCGGCCGCCAGCCTCCAGTGGTACCGCCAACTGCTTAATGACCCAGTCGGTGTCGGAGAGGTTGCGAAAGTGAACCTCGACCAGTAACTCCACTCCCTGTTGCCGGGCTGCAGGGTTGGCAAGGAAGCTCTCTGCTGCCAGCCGTTGCAACAGCCCCCAGGGAGGCACTCCCGAACCGAAGAGCCCCATGGCGGCCAGGGGGTAGCCTCTGAAGCCGTCGGCCTCCAGCCAATCGAAAGGGGCGGCAGTGGCGTTGGCACCTTTGCAGGAGCCGTGGGGCAGGGCGGTGGCCGCGCGGCTGTAGAGGGTCAGCTCGTTGGTGGTGCCCCAGGAGGTCCCGGTGGAGGTAGCATCCGGCAGACGCAACTTCAGCGCTGCTACCGACCAGTGGAGCGGCACGGTGGCGATCAATGGCAGGTGGTCATCACTATCGGGGATGCCATCGCCATCGCTGTCGATATGGGGAGCCAGGGAGCGAGCCTCAAGCGTTGCTGCCTGCGAGAGGAGCGTAATCGTGGCACAGATAAGCGGCAAGAGCCTGCGATGTAGTCGTGTAGCTGGTTGAACCATGAAGACCTCAATGAAGTAGCCACACATCTTACAGGTTATTTACCGTTGTGAAAAGATGTATTCTGGTAAGCTCTCAGGCATCGGGCCAGAGGGCGACGGCATCTTCGCGCAGTTTGAACTTCTGGATTTTGCCGCTGGCGGTCAAGGGGTAGGAGTCGACAAAGGTTATATATTTTGGGATTTTAAACCAGGCAATGCGGTTGCGACAGAAGTCCTGCACGTCGGCGGCGGTGATGTCGCTATCCGGTTTGCGGATGATAAAGGCGGCGGGCTGTTCGCCATACTTTTTGCTGGGCAGGGCAACAAGCTGGATATCCTGCACCCCCTCCATGTGGCCGATGAAGTCTTCTACCTCTTTGGGCGAGATATTCTCGCCGCCACGGATAATCAGGTCTTTAAGGCGGCCGGTGATATAGAAGTAGCCCTGGGCATCCATGCGGCCGATATCACCGGAGTGGAGCCAGCCGTGGGCGTCGATGCAGGCTGCCGTCTGCTCCGGCATCTTGTAGTAGCCGACCATCGTATTGTAACCGCGGCAGCAGATTTCACCCGGCTCATCGGGTTGACAGATTTCACCCGTTTCGGGGTTGACGATGGCCACCTCGATGCCGGGCAGCGCCTGGCCGATGGTGGTACATTTACGGTGCATATCGGTCTCAAAGTAGCGGGTCTGGGTCATGACCGGACCGCCCTCGGTGAGACCGTAGGGGATCGAGACTTCGCGCATCTGCATCTCGTCGCAGAGCTGCTGCATGCGCCGCTCGGGGCAGGGGGCGCCCGACATTAGCCCGGTACGCAGCGAGGAGTAGTCGAACTTGTTGAAGAGCGGGTGATCGAGCATCGCGATGTACATGGTGGGGACACCGTAACAGGCGGTGCAGCGCTCCTTTTCGAGCGACATCATGACGTGAACCGGATCGTACCGTTCGAGCATCACCATGGTGGAGCCGTGGTTGACGCAGGCCATGACGCCGAGGACGCAGCCGAAGCAGTGGAAGAGGGGGACGGGGATACAGACGCGGTCGACGCAGGAGAGGTTCTGGCAGGCACCGATCCAGAAGCCGTCGTTGGCGATGTTGGAATGCGTGAGCTGTACACCTTTTGGGAAACCGGTAGTACCGGAGGTGTACTGCATGTTGATCACATCATGGCAGTTGATTTCGCGTTGACGCGCTTCGTAGTCGGCTCTCGATATCTGGACTGCGAGGGCCAGCAGCTCGTTGATGGTATAGAAGCCGCGATGTTTTTCAGGACCCAGGAAGAAGAGGCGTTTGAGGTGGGGATATTTGGAGAGGCGCAGCCGTCCGCGTGGTTGGTCACGCAGTTCAGGGATGAGCTCGTAGACGGTTTCGAGATAGTCGATATCACGGAAGCCGTTGATGATGAAGAGGTTTTCGGTGTCAGACTGCTGCAGAATGAAGTCGAGTTCTGTGTTGCGGTAGTTGGTGTTGAGCGGCAGCAGAATGGCCCCGATCTTGGCCGCAGCAAACATCAGCGGGATCCAGTGGGGGACGTTGGTGGCCCAGAGGGCGATCTTCTCACCCTTTTCGATGCCAAGGGCCAGCATGCCGCAGGCGAGACGGTCTACCAGCTCGGCAAACTCATACCAGGTGAGGCGGAAGTCGCGGTCGGCGTAGATGATGGCGTCCTGCGGTCCACAGCGGGCCACGCTCTGATCGAGGAGCTGGCCCAGAGTGTAGTCACGGGTGACAGGGAGGCTGTTCCAGGGGAGGGCGGTGGAGACTGCCTGTTTGAAGGGGGGACGGTTGGGAGCGCTGCCGTAGGGGTCGCTCAGCTTAAAGAGGGAGTTTGGCATGATGCAACTCAATAGGGAACGAAGACGACGGCATGGAGCGTGGCCGGTTGGCCACCGCTGGCGCGAACCAGATGTTTGACAACCGAGTTGTAGTGGGCGGAGTCGCCGGGGCCGAGCAGGTAGGTGGCATCACCGTAGATGAGCTCGACCTCGCCGGTAAGGACCATGATAAACTCCTCGCCTTCATGCGTGGAGTATTGCCCGGGGGCGTCGGCGGCTATCTCGATATGGAAGCCGTCGAGGAGGCGGTCGGTCTTGCCGCTGCTGAGAGGAATATAGTTGAAGCCGGCGGCCTGCTCCTTGTGCGTTGGGCGGGCGCTCTCCTGGCGGTCGGCCGCACGCATGATCAGTGGGTCGGGCTTGAACTGGTCGTCCATGAAGGTGCCGAGGCGCTGGCCCAGGGTGCGCGCCAGGCGGGTGAGGGTCCCAAGCGCCGGATAGACGCTGCCCTCTTCGATGGCGGCAATCAAGCTGCAATCAAAGCCGCTCTGGCTGGCTAACTCCTCCTGTGAAAGTTCAAGACGTTCGCGATAGGTGCGGATACGTTCACCGATGGTGGCTGGCTGTGGCATCTTTAACTCCTGACGGCGTGGTCCTGGTCACGGATTTCAACACGCCGGATTTTGCCGCTGATGGTTTTGGGCAGTTCGTCGACAAACTCGATCACGCGGGGATATTTGTAGGGAGCGGTGATCGACTTGACGTGCGCTTGCAGTTCGTGCGAGAGAGTCTCGCTGGCAACATAGCCGGTGGCGAGGACGATGGTAGCTTTAACGATGGTGCCGCGCTCCGGATCGGGCACACCGGTGACGGCACACTCGAGGACGGCAGGATGCTCCTGCAGGGCACTTTCAACCTCAAAGGGGCCGATGCGGTAGCCGGAGCTCTTGATCACGTCGTCATCACGTCCGACAAACCAATAGTAGCCGGCCTCGTCACGCCAGGCGACGTCGCCGGTGTGGTAGAGGTCGTCATGCCAGACCTGTTTTGTAAGGGCGGGATCGTTGTAGTAACCTTGAAAGATACCAAGGGGAGTGCGTTGGTCGGTGCGGATGACGATCTCGCCCTCTTCACCGACTTCGCAGTGCTCACCGCGGTGGTTGATGAGATCGATATCGTAGCCGGGGGCAGGGCGTCCCATCGAACCGGGGCGCGGCTCCATCCAGGGGAAGGTGGCCATCACGACGGTGAGCTCGGTCTGACCGTAACCTTCGTAGAGTTTGTGGCCGGTGGCTTCAAGAAACTGGTTATAGACCTCAGGGTTGAGCGGCTCGCCGGCCACGGTACAGTGGCGCAGCTTCGACCAGTCGTAGGCGGCGAGGTTCTCCTTGATGAAGTAACGGAACATGGTGGGGGGCGCACAGAAGGTGGTCACCCCGTGCTTGACCATCACCTCCAGCACGCGGCGGGCGTGGAAGCGCTCCATGTCGTAGACCATGACGGCGCTGCCGGCGATCCATTGGCCGTAGATTTTGCCCCAGGAGGCTTTGGCCCAACCGGTTTCGGCGATGGTAAGGTGGAGTCCGCCGGGACGACACTGCTGCCAGTAGGCGGCTGTAGTGATGTGGCCCAGAGGGTAGAGGTAGTTGTGCGTCACCATCTTGGGCTGGCCAGTGGTGCCGGAGGTGAAGTAGAGCAGCATCGTGTCGCGGTCGGCCACAATCGCCTCCGCGCCTTGCGGAGCGCTATAGGTGGTGTCGCTGGCCGCGAGTCCGGCGTCGAAATCGAGCCAGCCATCAGTTGCCCCGGCAGCATCGGTGAGGGCACGCAGCGGGAGGTGCGTCTCAGTGGCAGCCTCTTCAATGGCATGCCGGATACCCGGTTCATCAATGGAAACGACGAGCTTGACTGCCGCGGCCTCAATGCGGTAGATGAGGTCTTTGGCCGTGAGCATGTTGGTGGCCGGTATCGCTATGGCACCGATCTTGTGGAGTCCGAGGACGGCATACCAATAGGCGATACGCCGCTTGAGTATCAGCATGACGGCGTCGCCTTTTCTGATACCTTGTGCCTGAAACCAGGCTGCTGCCCGGTCGCTTTCGCGTGCAATCTGACTCATGGTGAGGGTGATTTCAACACCATTGTCGTTGCACCAGACGAGGGCGCGCCGCTCAGGATCGCTGGCAGCGAGCGCGTCGACGACGTCGATGGCAAAGTTGAAGTTTGCCGGAACGTTGACGCGATAGTTGGCGGCGAATTCGTTGTAGGAGTTAAAGTCGGTTTGCGGCAGGAGGGTGCGCAGGATATCGGTCTTCATGGTGTTACTATTGCCAAAAAGGTGGCGGGGGCGTCATCAAGGGCACGCATGCCGTGGGGTTTGCTGGCGTCGAAATAGATCGAATCGCCGGTAGCGAGGGTCACGACATGGCCATTGATTGTCAGCTCCAGACGGCCACTCAGCATGAGGTTGAACTCCTGTCCCGAGTGGCTGTTTTGTGGGGTCGTGCGCTCCTCTTTCGGATGGACTGTAACGAGAAAGGGCTCAATCGCCGGTTGGCTGAAACCGGCCGCCAGGTGTTCGTAGTGATAGCAGTCGCGCCGCGAAACCACGGCCCCGCGCCCCTTGCGGGTGATCGAAAAGAGACGGGCATGGGCGTCGCCACCGGTCAGAATGGCCGAGGCTTCGACACCGTAGAGGCGGGCCGCCTCGGTAATCAGGGCAATCGAAGGCTGGCTGGTGCCCTCTTCCAGCGCCGCATAGCGGTCGGGCTCTAGTTGCAACTGGCTGGCCGCCTCAGCGAGCGAGAGACCGGCCGCTTCACGCGCCCCGCGCAGGCGTTGTGCGATAACATTTTTCGGGTATTCCATAGGGGGCATATAATGGCATATTTTGCAGATATGGCAACACCATTTTATAAAGCGGGAAATATCTTTTCGCTTGAGAAAGCTGCTGCAGTGACGTAAGCTAGAGTCAGCTTTTTGAGCGCAATCGAGGTTTTTATGTTTACTGGCACCTATACCGCAATCGTCACCCCCTTTAATCACGATGGCAGCGTCGACTTCGGCAAGCTGCGTGAGCTGGTTGAGTGGCAGATTGCCGGCGGCGTCTCCGGCATCGTACCGGTGGGCACCACCGGCGAGTCGCCCACCCTTAAATACGACGAACACCATCGCGTGATCGAAGAGGTGGCAGATCAGGTCGCCAGGCGCGTCAAGGTCATCGCCGGTACCGGTGGCAACTCCACGGCTGAAGCTCTGCTGCTGACGCGTGAGGCGCAGGCCCAGGGCGTCGATGCCACGCTGCAGGTTACCCCCTACTACAACAAGCCGAGCCAGGAGGGGCTCTACCGCCACTTCAGTACCGTAGCCGATCTCGGCCTGCCTGTCATTCTCTACAATGTGCCGGGACGCTGCAGCCGTGAGATCGCCGTCGAGACGGTGGCGCGCTTGGCACAGCATGAGAAGATTGTGGCCATCAAGGAGGCCGGTGGCAGCGTGGAACGTGCCAGTGCCATCATTAATGCCTGCGACCTGATCGTCCTCTCGGGCGACGACATGCTGACGCTGCCGATGATGAGCGTCGGTGCCCGCGGCGTCATCAGCGTCGCCTCCAACGTGGTCCCGGAGCTGGTCGTGGCCCTGGTTGCTGCGGCTACACGCGGTGACCTCGCCGCCGCCGGCTGTCTGCACACCCGTCTCTACCCCCTCTTCCGTGATCTCTTTATCGACACCAATCCCGTCCCCGTCAAGGCGGCTTTGGCCATGTTGGGACGCATTGCAGCGGTGTGGCGTCTGCCCCTCTGCGAGCCCTCCGAGGCTGTCTGCGCCCGACTGCAAAAGACCCTTCAAGACCTCCAACTACTCGGATAAACCATGCTCAAGCTCACTATTCTCGGGGCTGCCGGCCGTATGGGCCAATCGCTGATACGCGCCGCCGCCTCACAACAGGATCTCTCTCTCGTGGCTGCTGCGGAGCGACCTGATCACCCCGCTCTGGGAGTCGATGCCGGCACCTGTGCCGGTATTGCTCCCCTCGGCCTCAAGATCGCCCCTCTCACTGCCGCTGTCGCCAGCGATGTGGTGATCGATTTCACCTTCCATGCGGCCGTGCCGCAAAATTTGGCGCATGCCCTCTCCACCCGCCAGGCCTATATCCTCGGCACGACAGGGCTCACGCCAGATGAAGAGGCTGCCGTTAATGCGGCTGCCACCCAAATCCCCATCGTCTGGGCACCCAATATGAGCCTGGGCGTCAACCTGCTGCTCGACCTGGTACGCCGTGCCGCTGCCACCCTCGACGACGCCTATGATATTGAGGTTGTCGAGATGCACCACCGGCACAAGCGCGACGCCCCCAGCGGCACCGCCCTCGGTCTGGCCAAAGCCGCAGCGCAGGGACGTGGCGTTGTGCTCGATGATCATGCCATCTACGGACGTTCCGGCATCCCCGGTGAGCGTCCGCGTGGTGAAATTGCGATTCATGCTCTGCGCGGTGGCGATGTGGTGGGGGATCACACCATCATCTTCGCTGCCGACAGCGAGCGGGTGGAGCTGACTCATAAAGCCTCCAGCCGCGAATCGTTTGCCCGCGGCGCCCTTGTGGCAGCGCGTTGGCTGCGGGGCCGGCCGGCCGGCCTCTATACGATGCGGCACGTGCTCGGCCTGGAGTAGTCAGCGTATGGAGGTGATCCTCTCGCTCGGCAGCAATCTGGGCAACCGTCTGGCCAACCTGCAAGAGGCCTGCCGGCTGTTGGCCAACCTGCCCGGAACAGCGCTGATCGCCCGCGCCCCGCTCTACACGACCGAGCCGGTTGATGTGCCGACCCCGTATCAGGCGGCCTACTATTACAACACAGTTGTGATTTTAGAAACCGCACTTGCGCCCGAGGAGTGCTCCCGTGAGGTACACGCCATCGAAGAGCGCATGGGGCGACAGCGTGACGGCCGTCGCCATGTGCCGCGCCTGATCGACATCGACCTGATCGCCTGCGGTAGCGCACGCCGTCATAGCGCCACCCTCTATCTGCCACACCCCGAAGCGGCCAAGCGCCGTTTTGTGTTGCAGCCTCTGGCCGACCTCCGTCCCGACCTGATCCTGCCGGGGCAGCAGTTGAGTGTCGCAGCCCTGCTGGCAGCCTTGCCACTCGCCCCCGCCGTCTCTCCCGCGCCGGAGTGTTGGCAGTAATTGGTGTAATTGGCCAGCGACAGGGGGGGGGCGGATTGGAACTCAAGGGAGACCAGAAGCGAGCACTATCATTGTCCCGATCATTGTCCCGATCATTATCTTGATCATTGTCTCGCATTGACGAAGATCGAGACGAAGAGTTGAACAACGAGCGTCTTATCGGTCGTTTCTCTGTTTCCACTTCTGCCCACTACTATGGTGCGACCGGCGGCGGCGGGCGGATCGCCATCGGACTTAAATTGTCAGCTTCGCAGCTCAACAGACTCTATGAGAGAGGCCACCTCAACGGCATGCAGGTCATCCCTCTGGCTGATCTGCCGGAGTTCGACGGACGTTACAGCGTGATCGGAGGACGGGCGGCTACGGGCGCGCCACCGGGCACAGAGGGCACGGCCGTGCTGACGCTGTCGCCGCCCGCCGGCAGCGTACTGTTCCTGCGCTGACGGTGTAGCTGTGGTGTCTGACAGGGAGTACTCTAAATGCAGAGTTTTCTGGTTTAAGTCGGAGTAGACGTTTTCATGATTGCCAGCCGGCGGACAATTTGCTAAAATGGCTGCGTTTTCAATGGCGAAAATAGCTCAGTAGGTTAGAGCAACAGATTGTGGATCTGTGGGTCGCGGGTTCGAATCCCGTTTTTCGCCCCAATTTTCAAAAGCCCGTATTTACAAAACCCTGTAAATACGGGCTTTTTTGTGTATCGTTATTTGCCCTCCTGTCCAGTCCCAGCCCGTGGCGTTCACGCCACCCCTCCCACACATCCCATCGAGCCCCCCTTATCGTGGGCACGGGCCTCCGTGTCCGCCCAGCCCCCAGCTCACCCTCTCTCCCCTGCACTCACGCCCCCGCATTCGCCCTGCAAGGTCCCAGTTCTCCTTGCGGCATCTATCCCTGCCAAGCCTCTCCTGTCCTTAAATCGCCCCCTGGAGGCCCTCCTGCCCCTGTTTCGCCCTCCTATCCGTTCATGTGGTTGTCGTAATCTTCATGACTCACCTTTCCTTCCACCATTCAGCTATTGCAGTTACCTAAATACGTGATGAAATTCTATAGAGAAAGATGCCAGGTGACATATCTTTCCTTTACGCTCCCTGGCCTGTGCCAGCTTCTCCGGACGTATCTTGCCATCCACTACATCACGCAGATAAAGCACCGCCTCCTTGGGCTTGGGATCAAAATCCATCTTGAAGATATCCGGGCGCAAAGACTCATAG
Source organism: uncultured Lentisphaerales bacterium (assembly GCA_964599645.1). Taxonomy (GTDB): domain Bacteria; phylum Verrucomicrobiota; class Kiritimatiellia; order RFP12; family JAAYLN01; genus JAAYLN01. Next base: position 37,083 of record CAZRGQ010000004.1, read on the forward strand.
AGGTTCGCCACCGTGTTTGTCAGCACACGAAACTCATTGCAAACCTCATCATTGCCTACAATGATATTGGCGTAGTCCGCAAAAAGCTCAAGGTTTTTGAATGTCTCTGTCTCAGCAATAACAGCAGAAAGATCAAATCCCTGTCGATGGCAGAAAGCGAAAGTCATCTCAATCGCCTCCTGCAACTGCGCGAGCAACTTCTCTATCTCCTTGACCGGCATCGTCCCATCTTCATTTGTGGCATAGTCGGCCAGGGCGCGCTTGAGATACTTGAAGACATCCAGATAATCAACAATGATCCCGTTCTCCTTGCCCGGAAACACCCGGTTTGCCCGGGCAATGGTCTGCATCAGTGTATGCCCCCGCATCGGCTTGTGCAGATAGAGCGTTGAAACAGAGGGCGCATCAAAGCCGGTCAGCCACATGGCACAGACAAATACCAGCGACAGGGGATGATCAGCATCCTTGAAATTGTCCTCCACATCCGCCCCGTTCTCATCCACCTTGTTCATGCGCTCACGGTGCATGGCAATTTGCAACCCCGCGCCACTGAACTTCTCCGCTTCATCAGCGCCCTCGCTGATCACCACCGCCATCTCGACCTTGCGCATGTAATCCACAACTGCTTTCAGCCGCAACTTCTCCGCCTCATCTTCCTCTTTGGCAATCTCTCCGTTCAGCCGCTTGATCCCCTCTTTCCAGTGATACTGAACCTTGTCGTAAAGTTTTACCGCTGTAAATTTGTCAACCGCGATCACCATCCCCTTGCCACGAAAACCGCGCCGTGGAAAGTGATACGCTATATTCTGTGCCACCACCTCCAGCACATCATCGCGCTTGATGACCTCAAGCTCCTGCGAGTAGCTGTTTTCGAGGCGTTTCTGCTCCGCCTCACTCAAATCTTCATCTTCCAGTATCTCGCAGAAATCTTCATTCAGGAACTTGTTGTTGAGCAACACCTCCGGCACGCGCTGCACATAAAAGAGCGGCACCGTGGCACCATCTGCCACCGACTCGGCAAAGTTGTAAACGCTCACATAGCCATCTTCCGGGGCACCACCCGGTGCCGTGTTGGCAAACCACGATGCGGTCAGATTTTTTGACCCCAGCAGCGGTGTGCCGGTAAACGCCAGATACTGCGCATTGGGCAACCCCTTGCGCATATTCTCCGCCAGCTCCTTGTACTGCGTCCGGTGCGCCTCATCCACAAAGACAATAATGTCACTGCGCTGCGAGAGTATCGGATACTCCTGGCCTTTCTCATAGCGGAACTTGTGAATCAGCGTAAAGAGGATCGCCTTGTTGCCGGTCAGCTCCTCGCGCAGATTCAACCCTGAGGCTGGCTGCACCTTCTCCTCGGCTCCCATAAACCCCGAGCGCAAAAAGGTCTTGTAAATCTGCCCATCCAGATCATCACGATCCGTCACTATCAGAAAGAGAGAGACAAAATATGCCTGTTTCTCCATCTCAGCCCTGGCGGCGGTGGGTGAGATGCAATGTGACCTACCCTGTTGTAAGCTGTGAGCTGTGAGTTGTAAGCTGTGGGCGCAAAAGCGCAGCCGCAGTGGCACCACTTATGCCTTCGCTGCTGCCATTACAGCTCACGGCTTACGGCTCACGCGCCTCAGGCGCTCACGGGGCCTGAGGACGAGATTGGGGACAGAGAACAGTAAGGGGTTATTTTCTCGGGTTATTTTCTCTGTCCCCGGCGGAGTTTACTGCTGTCGGCTGCGGCTGAGTGCGTCAAAATATGGAAGTTGAAGAGATTCCTTGGGCCGAAATGGCTCTGAAGTGAGGATAGAGAGGGATCGAGAGAGTGAAAAGCGCTGCTCGATGGTGCCAAGGGCACTTGACGGCCGTTTTGGGGCACAGCTTACCTGGCCGCTGGTGAAAACAGCGGTTGTTGGGGGGATATGTGTTGCTATTTACGTGGTAGCTGGCTGCTAATTGAGCATCTGTCGTAGCTTTTGCCAGCAATAGACGTCCGCGCGCGCATTGCGTTGGCTTCATATAGCTGGCTGCGCTACCGGTGCCAACATTATAAGGTGGATATGGTTCCCCATAAATTGATACCCAACAATGTGAACCGTATAGAACTTGGCGACCCGGTGTAAGATGCGGACAAACTGCTCCTTGTCGGCGGTGTCAAAGGGGCGGTCGCTCCGAAAACCGACAGCCCGGTTGTAACAGTGGTGCCACGTATCGCGGCAATCTGGCTTTAGACGTGGATGGCGCATGGCTGATCTCCCTTCGTTTGAGGTGGTGGCTGGGCAACTCGCCCTACCCACCCTATAGAAGAGTAGCAGTTCCACTTTTTCCACTCGCTTTGGAAAATATATTTTCTCTGTCCCCGTCTCCGCTCATCGAATGGTTTCGCCATATAGAAGGTCGGTGGAATAACCATTACTCCTTTTTTAGACGGTGTTATATGCCAGCGAGTTTTCTGATGCGAAGTTCAAGGCCCAGTTTGAGTGTCGTGTTGGTATGAACGGGAACGGTGATAATATTAAGCTGGCCTGGCTTGCTGTAGATGTAGTGGCTACCTTTAATGCGTTTAAGTTGCCAGCCATGGCGTTCCAGCAGACGGCACATTTGGCGGCCTGAGATTGGCACTAGACCATGACCTCGTCGATGGTGATGCGGCGCTTGCAGGCGTTAAGCTGCGTCTGGTCAAGGGTTTCAAGGTATCCGGTGATGGCTTCGCGCAGGTTGGTCTTGAGTTCGGCGAGAGTTTCGCCTTGCGAAACGCAACCGGGAAGCTGGGGGACTTCGGCCCAGTAGCCGCCTTCGTCGGCTTCGGTAATGATGATGGGGTATTTCATGTTTATATTTTAGTGGATTGGTGGCAGGATTGCAAGGAAAGAGTCGTACAGGGAGGCAATCGGTTAGCGACAGGGGGGGAGGCATAGGAGGCGCGATAAGAGAACCGCAAGATAGCAAGGGACAGGGATAGTAAGGGACAGAGAAGCCGCTGGGGGATAGAGAATGACGATGACGGCTAGCAAGGGACAGAGAAGAGAAACCCTCAATCCAGACGAGAGCCGAGCAATGCGGACACTTGACAAGCCAGGGCTGGCTGGGAAGCATAGGAGCTTTTTGCTTGCCATCTGTCCAGACGCGTGCCCCGAAGGTATTCCCCGATCCGATAGTCTTCTCGGCAATGTGCTTGCTGCATGCGAAACACTCCCGAATGATTGTATGGCCTGGTGTCATGTTGTGATTCCTTTCGCAAACGACTGCGGCGGCAGAGGCCTGCCGCCCTCCAGGGGTGACGTGCTGCGGCGGCAGAGGCCTGCCGCCCTTGTCTGACGCACTGCGGCGGCGACGGCGCGCCGCCCTCCAGGGAGTTCCGCACCTCAAGCAAGCACGGCGAGGGCTGTTTCGACGCTGCCGAGCGGTGCCGAGACCTGAATACCGGCTACACGGGGCGCAAGTGCGGCAACTGTTTCGCGGGCCAGCGCCACCCCGACAGCACGGGCGCTGTCGCGATCGGCAGCCGCCTCGAAGCGTGCGATAATCTGGTCGGGAATCACAACGCCCGGTACTTCGTTGCGCATGAAGAGGGCGTTGCGCAGGCTGATCAGCGGGAAGATGCCGGCCAGAATCGGGATGCGGCGCGGGGCTTTGTCGGCCAGGTCGAGAAAGCGGTGCAGGGCGTCGGGGTCGAAGACCGGCTGGGTGATGGCATACTCGGCGCCGGCGTCGATCTTGCGGTAGAAGCGGTCGACTTCGCGCTTGAGGTCGAGGGCGCAGGGGTTGGCACCCACCCCGACAAGCAGCGCAGTCGGGGGCGTGAGCGGATTGAGGGCGAGGTCGAGACCGCGGTTGAGATTGTCGATCAGACGCGTCAGGCCGATGGCGTCGACGTCGAAGACCCCCTTGACCTCGGTGGTGCCGATCGTCTTGGGGGGGTCGCCGGTGATGACGAGGAGGTTGCGAATGCCGGCGGCGGCGGCGCCGATGATATCAGACTGCATGCCGAGGAGGTTGCGGTCGCGGCAGCAGTAGTGGGGCACCGGTTCGATTTTGAGTCCGGCCTGCTGCAGCAGCATGGCAGCGACCAGGGGCGAGATGCGGGCCGTAGCGCGGGGACCGTCGGGGATGTTGATCGCATCGATGCCAGCCTCTTCGCAGAGCCGCACCTTGGCGATCATGGCGGCCATCTCGGGGCCTTTGGGGGAGAGTATCTCGACGCTGGTGACCCGCTTGCCAGCAGCCAGTTTGGCCGCCATGGCCGAGCGTTGGGCGACAGGCAGCGGCTCGCTGCCGGCGCTGCTCTTGAGTGTCTGCAGCTCGGCGGTAGGGGCGAGGAACTGGTGCAGTCCCTTCAAGGTGCGGGCCATCAGTGCGATATGCTCCGCCGTGGTGCCGCAGCAACCGCCGACGCCACGCACACCGAGGCGTATCAGCTCCTTGGCCTTCTCGGTGAAGTATTCGGGGGCTGCCATGTAGAGCATGCGCCCGCTGACCGGTTGCGGGAAGCCGGCATTGGGCTTGACCAGCAGTGGTTTGGTGATGCGGGGCAGCATCGTTTGGACCACCTTGAGCAGACCGGCCGGCCCGACCGCGCAGTTGAGCCCGAGCGTGTCGACGTTGGGATCGGCTTCGAGGAGTTCGAGAAAGGCGGTCGCCGAGATGCCGGTAGCCGTCTCACCACGGTCGTCGACGGTGATAGAGGCATGCACCGGCAGACCGCTGGCGCGTGCGATACGGGCGGCAACGGCCAGCTCACGGGCATCGCTGAAGGTCTCGAGAAAGATGAGATCAGCACCGGCCGCAGCGAGGGCATTGATCTGCTCGGTAAAGGCGGCTTCGACTGCCGGTACCAGCTCTTCGGCCAGTTTGCCGGCCGTCTCCTGGCAGGGGCCGACATCACCGGCGATCAGCAGCTCGTCGCCGCCGGCAGCACGTGCCAGGGCAACGCCAGCCTGGTTGATGGCGACGGTCTTGTCGGCCAGGCCGTAGCCGCGCAGTTTGATGCTGCTGGCACCAAAGGTGTTGGTGAGCAGCAGATCGGCACCGGCGGTGACGTAACTGCGGTGGATGGAGTCGATCAGCGCCGGATTGGTGAGGTTGAGATCTTCATAACAGGCGTTGACAAAGATGCCCTGGTCGTAGATGGCGGTGCCCATGGCACCATCGAGTATCAGGGGACGGGTTTGCAGCAGTTTCAGGTAGCGCTTCATCAAGAGGGAGTTCCGGTGACCTATGCGGCGCTGCCGCGCAGTTGCTTCAGGGCGGCATCAAAGGCTTCGCAGGTAATCAGAAAGTAGTGGCACTTGGTGCCGAGCTGGTTGTTAATGGTGGTTTGCAGTTGGGAGTCGGCGCTGTTGAGGAGGCCGATCAGCAGCTCCTTGCCTATGTTGGCAAAGGGGAGGGCACCCAACAGCAGGAGATAGTCGAGTGTGGTGTCGGGCAGCTCTGGCGGTTGCAACTCGAAGTTTTCAAGCGCCAGAAAGGGGCAGCGGCCCTTTTTAACCATATATTGGCGGATGCGATCGATGCCGGAGAAGGTGCGATCGGCCATGATATGTTGTATCGAGAGAGGGGAGTCGGTCTCGCTGGTGACGAGGCTGGTGAGGTCTTCCACGAGGGTGGCATACTCCTCCTGGGTCAGCTCTTCGGCTTCGAGCAGCCGCCAGGCGAGGTCCATTTCGCGCTGCATCACCTGCCGCCGTAGCGCCACATTGCCGGGCAGGGGGGGGCTCTCCTTGGCGGCGGCGGGCTGGGCAGGTGGCGACGCCTTCTCAGCGGCGGGCGCAGCGCCACCCTGCAACAGCGCCTCAAGCTCGCTCAGGGCATCGAGGGCGTCGAAGTTGTCGGTGGCCACCGGACGTAGGCGGGCGATTACGCCGGGAGCGGCTTCGGTATCGCCTTTGGCGATCAACACCTTGGCCAGGCGGATGAGGGTGGCGTGTGCCAGCGGCAGGTTGCCCTGCTGCTCGTAAGCGAGTGAGAGGACCTCGAGTGCCACCTGGTCGTCAGGGGTCGTCTGCAGAATCCCCTCGAAGAGGGCAATCGCCTCTTCGAGGTTGCGCCCGCCGGGGGCCTGTAGCGTCTCTGCCGGCTTCATCGCTAGAGGTTGAGGGTCACTACCTGATTGGTAGCGGCCGACTGGAAGACAGCCTCGAGCAGTAGCATGAGACGGCGCTGCTGCTGGTGGGTGATAAGTGACTGAGCCTCACCCCTGATGGTGGCGAAGACGTTACGGTAGAAGTCGCCCCAGTCGCTCTCAACCTCAGGCAGGGGGTAGCTCTTGATCGTGTCGTCGGTACGGGGCGCCATCGTCTTGGTGAGTCCGGCGCCTGCCTGGATCGGCACGGCATCACGGTTTTCCCAATCGGAGACCATCACGATTTCGCCTTTGCGGCTCCAATCGTGGATTACCGCCGAGCCATTTTCACCTAGGATGTACCAGCGTGGCAGTGAGATGAAGTTGCTGGTACCGACTTCGGCGATGTAGGTGAGGTCGCCCTCGAAGTTGAGGGTTACGCGAAAACCGTCGTCGCAGGAGGTGTTGGTGATGTGCTCCAGTTGGGCGTAGAGCGAAACGAGACGACGTGAGCCGGCCAGCATCAGGGCCTGGTCGAGGATATGGACGCCCCAGTCGAGCACCATGCCACCGCCATGTTGCGGCTGGTTGCGCCAGTCGCCGGGAATACCGCGGCTGCCGTGGACACGCGACTCGATCGCATGGACAGGGCCGAGGGTGTTGTCATCAAAGATTTTCTTGATGGTCAGGAAGTCGCTATCCCAGCGGCGGTTCTGGTGGACGGTGAAGAGGCGCTGGGCCTTTTCGGCGGCAGCAATCATCTCTGCGAGCTCGGTGCTGTTCATCGCTACCGGCTTTTCGCAGACGACGTGGCGTCCGGCGGCCAGAGCCTCGATCACTATGCCGTGGTGGACATCGTTGGGGGTGGCCACTACGACGAGCTCAACCCGCGGATCGGCCAGAAGAGCCGCAAGCGAGTCGAAGCAGGTACCGCCGATCGCGTTGATCAACTTTGCCGTTCGTTCCGGCAGGATGTCATAACCGCCGATCCAGGTGCAGAGTTCATTTTTGGAGAGTCTGGTAGCATGCCAGCTCCCCATGCCGCCACAGCCGACAAGGGCACAGCCGATTTTGGTGTTCATTCGTGAGACTTTCTCTTGGGTTTACAGGAAATGGTTATCAGCTCCAGGCGGGACCGCCGGCAGCATTGAGTGTCGCCCCGCTGCTGCTCTCAAGCGACTCCAGCGCCTGCTGTGAATCGGAGCGCAGGATCAGTGTCTTGAGCAGCGACTCAAAGCGTGCGGCATTGAGCGGCAGCTTGACTGTCGTATTGGTGAGCGATGAGAGGAGCATGGCATTGGCCAGCTCGACCGAGTGAATTCCCTCCTCGCCGGGGGCAATCAGGGGGACTCCGTTAAGGATGTGGTCGGCAAAGTTTTTAAAGATCGCCTGGTGCAGGCCGCCACCGCCGGGGAGCGGCGGCACATCGATCTTCCAGTTTGCCGGCTGGGTCATGGGCTGGTCGGTCTCGACGAGGAAGCGGCTTATCGGCACTTCGGTCCGGTTAAAGGTGATCTTGCCATCCTCCAGCACGACGCGCCCGCGATCGCCACAGAGTTCGAGGCGGTTGGTGCCGGGAGATTCGCCGGTGGAGGTGACGAAGACGCCGGTGGCACCGTTTGCATACTCCAGGTAGGCGGTGACCTCATCCTCGACTTCGATTTTATGATATTTGCCGAGGTGGCAGAAGGCGCGCACACTCTGCGGCATACCGCAGATCCACTGCAGCAGGTCGAGGTTGTGCGGACACTGGTTGAGCAGCACGCCGCCGCCTTCGCCCTTCCAGGTGGCGCGCCAGCCGCCGCTGTCGTAGTAGGCCTGCGAGCGGAACCAGGTGGTTACAATCCAGTTGATACGGGTCAAGTTGCCGAGTTCACCGTTTTTTACCAGTTCACGCAGCTTCTGGAAGTGGGCATCGGGACGGATGCAGAACATGGCGCCAAAGGCGAGGCTCTTGTCGGTGTGGGCGGCAATGAGGCGCTCGGCATCGGCTTTATGGACAGCGATTGGCTTCTCCACCATCAGATGTTTGCCGGCCTTGAGGGCGGCTATTCCGATGTCGGGATGTGAGTAGTGGGGCGTCGCCACGACGACGGCATCGACGTCGGGCGAGTTGACAAGCGCATCGCTCTCGCTGAAACGCCTGATCTCCGGCGGATAGGGCTCCATGCGCTCCGGCACGATGTCGCAGACTGCGGTCAAGCGCAGGTGCGGCACTTTGCCAGCCAATAAAGTGCGGGCGTGGTGCGACCCCATGCCGCCTACGCCGACTATACCAACTCTGATCTCTTTCACAAGCTGATGATTCCCAAAGGTGAAGGTCGTTTGATTAATGACGAAGCATAGCGAATGCCGGCGCAGGATGCAAGAACACAGAATTTGCCCCGCCATCTCTCTAGATAATATCTGTTGGATGTCGTGCTGCGTATGCCGTTGTGGCAAACCACTGCGATCATGCTCTACAGCGTTGACTTTTGCGCCACTTTAAACGATTATCGTCTCTGTTCCCGGTGGTGAGCCGTAATTTTCCCCAAGTCACGACCGGCAGATGCGGAGTGTATGAAGAGTTTAACCCATTTTTTCCTTTTTTACATGGTCTCGTTGGCGCTTCTGTGCGGTTGCCGACGGTCGGTGCAGTCGGTGGAGGCACCCGAGTATCAACATGCCCTGATGCGACAAGCGCGCGCTGCCGAGTTGGCCAACAACTATCATGAGGCCGCTGCCATCTATCAGAAGGTGTTGCTTAAACACCCAACAATGGCGACGGCTCATCTGCAGTTGGCCTACATCTACCACGACTCCATCAAAGACTACATCGAGGCGATTCATCACTATCGCCGCTATTGCGCCATGCGTCCGGGGAGCGACAAGGAGGAGATGATCAAAGGGCGCATCCAGAAGGCAGAGCAGATGCTGGCCTCACAGGCGGTGCGCCGTATCTCGGCTAACGATCCGAGCGGACAACTGGCCTTGATGAAGCAGCTCGATCAGCTCAATACCAACCTGGCCCGGGCCGAGGCCGAGAAGCAGCAACTGCAGGCTACCAATACGCTCCTGCGCGCCAGAGCTGAACAGCTTGACGGGCGGGTGGAACAGCTTGAGCGCCTGGTCGCCTCGCTCTCGTATCGCCCTGATAGTGCCACCAGAGAGGGAGGCGGACATCGACCAGGAGGCTCCCGTCCCTCAGGTGCAGGCGGCGGGCACACCTATGAGGTGCGCCCCGGGGAGACGCTCTCGAAGATCGCCCATAATATCTATGGTGACGCCGCCCTCTGGCCACGTATCCGTGACGCCAACCCCGGTAAAATCGGGCGCGGCGATACGGTCAAGGCCGGTGACGTCTTGGTGATCCCGTTGTTGGAGTGAGGCCGGAGCATGCCGCAAGTGAGTGTAGAGGAACAAGAGTTTCGCTGGCGTGTGATCGACGTCGACTTTATCCGCCCCGACGCCTATGTGGTCAGAATTGAGCGGCATGACTTTGCCTTCATTCCGGGACAACATGTAACGCTGGGGCTGGCAGAGGCCGCCATCAACCGTGAATATTCGATCTATTCGGGGCAGAACGACGACTATCTTGAGTTTCTCGTCAAGATTCATCCCGGCAGTGACAGTGCGCAGCGTCTGGGAGCTGCCAGGCCGGGCGACTCTCTCTCGCTGGTCGGCCCCTATGGAGCCTTCCATCTGCCACAGGAGTTTGATCCGGCGACACCGCTCTGGTTCCTGGCCGCCGGCGTGGGGATTGCCCCCTTCCGCAGCATCGTCAGGAGCCATCCGAGGCTCGACTACCATCTGGTACACGGTGTGCGTGAGGCCGCCGATGCTTATGGTCGCCACGACTACGCCAGTGAACGCTACCATCTCTGCACTTCGCGTGTTGCCGATGGCGACTTTGCCGGTCGCCTGACGTCGTGGCTGCAGCAGCATCGCCTGCCGGAGAATGCGCTGGCCTTTATCTGCGGTCCCGCCAACATGGTGGCCGATACCTACGAAGTATTGCGAAACCAGGGACTCTCAAGCAACCAGCTTATGACGGAGGTCTTCTTCTGATGCGTGTTGCCATCTCATATCCGCCGATTGTCAACGACCAGGGCCAGGTGGCGATGGTCTCCCAGAACCGCAACGTCCAATACTTCGTCAAGCCGACCTTCCTGCTGCCGATAATCCACGCCCAGGCTGCCACCTGGCTGCGTAACATCGGAGTAGAGGTGAAGTGGGACGATGGCAATGCCAAGCAGCTCGATTTTGAGACGTGGTACCGTCAATTGCTAGAGTGGCAGCCCGATGTGGTGGTCTTCGAAAGCACCACGCCGGTAATGAAGTTCTACTGGCGACTGATCAACCGCCTCAAGGGGGAACGCCCCAAAACAGTCGTGATAATGACCGGTTACCACTCGATGCGGATGCCGGAGGAGACGCTGCGTGAGAGCGCTACCGACGTGGTGCTGTTGAGCAACCACATCGACTTTGTCCTCAAACGTTTTGTCCCCTATATCGCTGAGCACGACGATTGGCGTAGCAGTTGTGAAGTTGAAGGGCTCCACATCCGGGTCGACGAGAAGACGACACGCGATACCGGCACCTTCCGCCGGGTTGAGTTGCTGGACGACTCACCTGATGTCGATCGCGACCTGGTAGAGTGGCGGCGCTACGCCTATGAGAATGGCAACTTCCTGCAGGTGCCGGGCACTTATGCCACCAGTGTGATTCGCGACTGTACCTTCGGCAAGTGTACCTTCTGCCGCTACAACGGACCCGATCTCACCTTCTCGGTGCGCTCGGTTGAAAAGAGCCTCGACGAGTATCAACGCCTGATTGAGGAGTACGGTGTAAGGGAGATTTTCGACGACTCCGGAGTCTGGTATCGCGGTGAGCAGGCGCGCGCCTTTGCTCGTGGCATTATCGATCGCGGTTTGCATAAACGCGGCGTCTACTTCGGCATGAATACCCGTTTTGCCTACCTCGATGAGGAGACGATTGCCCTCCTGAGCAAAGCCAACTTCCGCTTTGTGCTGGTCGGTCTGGAGGCCGCCGACCCTGAGACGCTCAAACGGCTGCACAAAGGCTACCTGCCTGAACAGGCCTACAAGAATCTTGAGTGGTTCACCAAATATGGTCTCCATCCCCACCTGACGATCATGGTTGGCTACTATTGGCAGACGCAGGCGATGCTTGACAAGACAATAGACACCGTGCGCGACATGATGTTCAAGGGATTGGCGCGCACGTTGCAGGTAACCTACTGCACCCCGCTCGACTTCACCCCCTACCACAACGAGTGTATCAGGTTCGGGCGGCTGCTGACCGACGACTATGACGACTTCGACATGAGCCGCATTATCGTCAAGACGCCGATTCCGGCTGAGGCGTATGCCGAGGCGATACGCCGGATGTATGGGGTGGCTCTTGATCCGCGCTTTGTGATGCGGCAGTTGCGTTTCCTTGCAACAGGCCGCAGACGCGACTGGCAGTTCCTCTTTACCTACAGTTGGCGCGCACTGCGGCGTATCCGCAACCATGTCTACAACTTGACGCAGGCTGGCGGCTCATCACAGGTTCGCCCTCCAGTTGGCTCTATCACTCGTCTGGTGTGATACAAATGGCGGTGCGCCGTCGCCGCTGCGGCGTGTGGAGTGGAGGGCGATGCTTCTGCATCGCCGCGGTTGTGCAGAAGCACAACCCTCCAGTGGTGAGCTGCGGTTGTGCAGAACCCTCCAGTGGTGAGCTGCGGTTGTGCAGAACCCTCCAGTGGTGAGCTGCGGTTGTGCAGAAGCACAACCCTCCAGAGCCCAAGGGGAACATAGAGGTTACACTGGTCATATTCATTCTCGCCCCGATAGCGGACGCATTTGCAGCAGGGTGTCGTCGCCGCAGCGGCGGAGTTTGACGAACTTGCCACGCAGCGCCCCGGCCAGGCGCCAATCGGTACCGTCAACGGCGGGGGTAGCAGAGTTGTCGCCGATGATCAACGGGGCGTAGATGAAGGCATACTCGTCGATCAAGCCGGCTGTCACGAGCTGGCCGGCGAGCTTGCCGCCGCCTTCACAGACCACATGCAGCAGCCCCAACTCGGAGTGGAGGCGTTGCAGTAGTTCATGAAGCGGTACGCTACTGCCAGCGGTGGCATCAAATGGCCAGATTGTGACAGGGGTATCTGCCGGTAGTGTGGTGCGCAGGCGTGCCGCTCCTTCAGGAGTCGTGGCAATCAGGGTGCGGTCGGCGGCGGAGTCGGTGAAGATGCGGTGTGTAGCGGCGAGCCGGCCACGGCCATCGACGATCACACGCCACCCCTGACCGGCACCCGGCAGGCGGCAGAGCAGGTTGGGATCGTCGGCGGTCACCGTGCCGGCACCCACCATGACGGCGTCGGCACGTCGGCGCAACTGCTGCACCCAGTTACGCGCCTGCGGCCCTGTAATCCACTTGGAGCGGCCGGTGCGATCAGCCAGGCGGCCATCGAGCGAGAGGGCCAGTTTGAGCGTCAGCCAGGGCAGACCGGTTGCCAGAGTTTTGGCAAAGGGCTCGATCAGAGTCTGCGACTCTGCGGCACAGACTCCCTCAAAGACCTCAAGTCCGGCACGGCGCAGCAGCTCAAAGCCGCGGCCGGCATGGTTGGGGTTGGGATCGGTGGTGCCAGCGACGACGCGGGCCAGACGGTGGCGGAGAATGGCGTCGGTGCAGGCGGGAGTACGACCGCTGGTGCTGCAGGGCTCAAGTGTGACGTAGAGCGTAGCGCCTTGCGGATCGCTGACGCAACTGCCCAGGGCCTCCAGCTCGGCATGTGGGCCGCCAGCTCGCTGGTGGTAGCCTTCGCCGATAATGCGGCCATCTTTAACGAGTACGGCACCGACAGGCGGATTGGGGCGGGTATGTCCTTCGCCGCGTCGCGCCAGCGTAAGGGCGCGTCGCATGTAGCGCCGGGCGCCCGGCAGTTCAGCAGGGGAGAGCGCTGCGCTGCTATGGCCGGGGTCAGACAAGTGAATCACCCCGGGGGGCGTTTTTGTCCGGCTTGCGGCGCGGCCGCCCTGTCTGCTGCTTTTCACGCGGCGGACGGGTCACCTCTTTACAGGCGCGGTCGAGTATGCCGTTGACGAAACGTCCCGACTCGCTGGAGCTGAAAAATTTGGCGAGGTCGACCGCCTCATTGATGATCACCACAGGCGGCGTCTGCTCATCAAAAAACATCTCAAAGATGGCGAGCCGCAAGACGTTGCGATCCACGCCGCCCATACGGTGCAGCGGCCAGTGGGCCGTATAGCGTTCAAGGCGTTCATCGATGGCGTCACGTTGTTCGGTGACGCCGCGCACCAGATGCTCGGTAAAGTCGCGAATCTTTTTGGGGGCGATCAGTTCCGGTGCCAGGTCGCGTGGAATGGCGGCTGCAGGTGCCGTACCGGTAGAGTCGCTACGCTCGTCGTGTCGCAGGTGCAACTGCTGCCACCAGAAGTCGCCCAGCAAAAGTTCCAGATCGTGTGTCGGGTTGGCGTCGATCTGGAAGAGGAGCTGCAGCGCCCATTCACGCGCATGGCGTCGGTTAACAGAGGCCATGGCTTAAGCCAACTGGCGGCAGACGGAGGCCATCTCGATCGCTGCCAGAGCGCCATCCCAGCCTTTATTGCCGGCCTTGGTGCCGGAGCGCTCGATTGCCTGTTCCAGATTGTCGGCACAGACGACGGCGTTGATCACCGGCACGCCGTGGTCAAGGGCGATCGCGGCCAGCGAACGCGCCACCTGGTTGTTGATCAGGTCGGCGTGCGGGGTGGCGCCGCGGATAACGGCACCGAGGGCCACTACTGCCTGAATGTTGCCTTTGGCCGCCAGTTTTTCGGCCAGTAGCGGCAACTCATTGGCACCGGGCACCCAGACTACCGTCAGGTCGGACTCCTGGCCGCCATGACGCGTGAAGCAGTCGATAGCTCCCTTGAGGAGCTGACTGGTAAAGAAGCTGTTGAAACGGCTGATGACGATTGCCATCTTGAGGCCTTCAGCATTGAGTTGTCCGTTGATCTCGCGGTAGTTCATAATCTCTCCCTGGTTAAGCTGGATGTCTGATGGTGTCACGGAATTCAGATGAGATGTCCCATCCGCTCCTTTTTGGTGTCGAGATAGCGTTGGTTGTAGCGCGAGGGCTTGATGATGATCGGTACCCGCTCGACAACCTCGAGTCCGTATCCACGCAGGCTGATGATCTTGCGCGGGTTATTGGTCAGCAGTCTGATCTTGTTGAGACCGAGGTCGGCCAGAATCTGGGCACCAACCCCGTAATCGCGCAGGTCGGCGGCAAAGCCGAGTTTTTCGTTGGCATCGACGGTATCGAGCCCCTTCTCCTGCAAGGCGTAGGCGTGGAGCTTGTTGGCCAGACCGATGCCACGCCCCTCCTGACGCATGTAGATGAGAGCACCGCAGCCGGCCTCTTCGATCATCTGCAGGGCGCGTTCGAGTTGCGGACCGCAGTCGCAGCGGGACGAGTGGAAGACGTCGCCGGTCATGCACTCGCTATGGACCCGCACCAGCGGCGGCTCGGTGGCCTGCGCCAGATTGCCTTTGATCAGCGCCAGATGGTCGCTGCCATCGACCTGCGAATGGTAGAGGCGCAGGCGGAAGTGGCCGAAGCCGGTAGGCAGATCGACTTCGCTCAACACCTTGATCATCCGTTCGGTATTACGGCGGTAGGTGATCAGGTCGGCTACTGAGCAGATTTTCAAACCATGTTCAGCGGCAAAGAGGCGCAGCTCCGGCAGGCGTGCCATGGTGCCATCAAGCTTCAGGATTTCACAGATCACACCGGCCGGTTGCAGTCCGGCCAGACGGGCGAGATCGAGTGAAGCCTCGGTGTGGCCGGCACGCGTCAGGACACCGCCGGTCCGTGCCTCCAGCGGGAAGAGGTGGCCGGGGCTTATTAGGTCTTCGTTGCTGGTGGCGGGATCGAGCAGCACCTTGACGGTCTGGGCCCGGTCGTCAGCGCTGATACCGGTGGTGGTGCCGCGTACGGCATCGACCGACTCCATGAAGGCGCACCCGAAGGCATCGCCCCGGTTACGCGCCGGCATGCGGCGCAGTCCCAGCTCCTGGAGCCGCTTGGCGCTCAGGGAGATACAGATCAGCCCGCGTCCGTGGAGGGTCATAAAGTTTATGGCCCGGGCATCGGCCTTCTCGGCCGCAATTACCAGATCGCCTTCATTTTCGCGGTGTTCGTCGTCGACCACCACCACCATCTCGCCGGCGCGGATCGCGTCCAGAACCGAGGGGATGGAATCTAAACTCTCGTTGCTCATTATGTATAGCCAGACAGGGTAGGAATCTACCAGCAGGAAGCAGTTGGCTGGCAGATGGGAGATGAAATGCCTATTATGGAATAAAAACGTGCCAAACTCAAGCCTCGGCAACCACTTAATTCACTTTTCACTTTTCACTTTCTGCTCCCACCCCTCACTTGTCTTACTTCGGCACCGTCAACGCTGGCGGAGAGGGCGCAGGATTGCTGCTGGAGCGGGGAATGGTACGCAACTGTACTGTCGTGGGCAATATTACCTCCAACAACAGCTATGCGGCCGGCATCGCAGTGGCAATATCAGCCGACGATGTAGAGATTGAGAATACAATCGTAGCCGGCAATATCCATGAGGGGCCGGGCAATAGCGACAAGCATAACTGGTCCGGTAGCAACGGCATCTTCTCTTACACCTGCGTCGGCGAAGGAGCTGCTCCGGCAGGTGAGGAGTGTTTTGTCGCTGATCCGCTCTTTGTCGACAGCGATGTCGGTGACTATCGTCTGATGCCAGAGTCACCCTGCGTCAATATTGGCAAGACCGATGTGGCGATGTTTGGTGCCACAGATCTGGCCGGCAAGCAGCGGGTACGTCAGCGCAAAATTGATTTGTCGGACATTGCTTTCGGCGGCGGCAACTGCTAATCTGGTGCCATGAAAACGAACGACAAGCTGCTGTCTGAAACACTGGCGACGCCGGTGGCGGGTGAGTATGACATCATTGTGGCCGGTGCGGGTCCGGCCGGCTTTGCGGCTGCCGTGACGGCTGGCCGACTGGGAGCCAAAGTGCTGTTGCTGGAGCAGACGCATGCTGTCGGCGGTATCGCCACGACGGGGCTGATGAGCCACTGGACCGGCAATACCAAGGGGCCGCTCTATCAGGAGATTCTGGAGCGCGAGAGTGCCCCCGGTCCGGAGGAGCGCTACGGGGTGAAGCATATCATCAACCCCGATAAGCTGAAGCTGATCATGTTGGAGATGCTGCTTGAGGCACAGGTGGAGGTGCGACTCTACACTTGGGTGGCAGCTCCCTGGCTGGAGGGGCAGCGGGTGCGGGGGGTCATTACCGAGAGCAAGGATGGACGTCAGGCATGGTGTGCTGGAGTGGTGATCGATGCCACGGGTGATGGCGACGTCGCTGCCCGGGCCGGCGCTCTCTATCGCAAGGGCCGGGATGGCGATGGCGGCATGCAGCCGGTCACGGTGATGTTCAAGGTGGCGGGGGTCGATTATGAGCGCGCTATCTTCCCCGGCTCGTTCGAGAGCAATATCGAGGTGCCGGGCGGTGGCATTCAGGACCTGGGCCACGCCGCATTGCCGCACCCGGCCGGGCATGTGCTGCTCTATCCGACGCCACTGCCGGGAATTGTCTCGGTAAACATGACCAACCAGACGGGGATCGATGGCACTACGGCTGCCGATCTGACACGCGCCGAGCTGCTTTGTCGCCGCCAGATCGATCCGATCATCGACTTCTTGCGGGCCAAGGCACCCGGTTATGAGCGCTGCTTCCTGATCAACACCTCATCGCTGCTGGGGGTACGCGAAACGCGCCACTTCCAGGGCGACTACGAACTGACCGCCGAGGATATCGTGGAGGGACGCATCTTCGACGACTGGATTGCCACGCAGTGCAGCTTCAACTTTGATATTCACAACGTGAGCGGCGCCGGGCTCGACAAGGATGGTGCCCAGAAACATTTTCGCGCCAAGGGTAAATATACGATTCCCTATCGGGCTATCATACCGCAGGGGATTGAGGGGTTGCTGCTGGCGGGGCGTTCGATCTCCGGCACGCACAAGGCCCACTCCTCCTTCCGCGTGATGCCGATCTGCGTCAACATAGGGCAGGGGGCAGCCACGGCAGCGGTAGTGGCGCTCCGTGCTGGCGTCGGTTTGCGCGAGGTCGATATCGCCAAGGTTCAGCAGTCGCTGCTGGAGCAGGGAGTCGTGCTGGGCGAGCGGGAAGTGGTAATCGGCTAACTGCTCAGAGGACGAGGCCGGCGGCGATCTGGTCGGCAATCGCCTCGCTGGCGAGTTGACGAACCAGGGCGAGGGCAAACTCGTAACAGGTGCCGGGACCCTGGCTGGTCGTGAAGTTGCCCTCGACGACGACGCGCCCGGCGCTGCGAGCGGTAGCGGTCAGCTCGGCAGCCACACCGGGGTGGCAGGTGACGCGGCGTCCGGCCAGAATGCCGGCTGATTGCAGCACCAGGGGGGCGGCACAGACGGCGGCAATCTTGCGTCCGGCCGCATTGGCGTCACGCAGGGCGGCCAGCAGGCGCTCATCGGCCTGGAGCCGGCGGGTACCCTCCATGCCGCCGGGGAGGGCGAGCATGTCGAACGACTCAGGCTGGAGGCTCTCCCAGGTGGCGTCGGCGAGGAGGCGTATGCCACGTGAGGCGGTGACGGTGAGGTCGGCGCCCATGGCGGCGGTAACAACGGAGATATTGGCCCGGCGCAGGATGTCGACCATAATGACGGCCTCCATCTCTTCAAAGCCTTCGGCCAGCGGGATTAAAACGCGCATGGTAGTGCTCCTATGGTTGTGATGGTGACTGACGCTCGAGGCGGCGTCGCTCCTGGCGGCTCAGTTTGCCGGGCTCCTCAAGGCCGCTGGAGGGCTGTTGGGCAGCAGCGGTGCGGCGTTTCTGCCAGAGGAGCTGGGCAATTGCGAGCGCCTGACTTACCGTCCAGTATAGCACAAGGGCCGAGGGCATGGAATAGAACATAAAGAGCATCATCGCCGGCATCATCCACATCATCATCTTCTGCTGTGCCGGATCGCCCATGGCGGGGGTAAGCTTGCTCTGCAGCAGCATGGTGGCCGCCATCAGAATGGGAAGGATGTTGAGTGAGGGACCGTTGGGAATCAAGCCGGCCAGGAGGTTCTCCGGCTCGCTGAGGTCGGCAATCCAGAGGAAGGGGGCGAAGCGCAGTTCGACGGCGCTGCGCAATACGGTAAAGAGGGCGATAAAGACCGGTATCTGGATCAGCATCGGCAGGCAGCTCGACATCGGATTGACCTTGTTTTCCCGGTAGAGCTGCCAGGTCTCCTGCTGCAACTTCTGGGGATCGTCCTTGAATTTGGCCTGAATCTCCTTGAGTTGCGGCTGTAGCGTCTGCATCCGCTTCATGCTTTCGGAGCTCTTGTGGGTCAGCGGCCAGAAGATCATGCGCACCAGGACGGTGAGCAGGATGATCGCTATGCCGTAGTTCGGTATCAGCGCATAGAAGAGGTTGAGCAGCGGCAAGAGGATTACACACATCCATTTGAAGGCGCCGAACTGCATGATCTCGGCGCTGCGCGGGGCGAGGTTTTTGAGGAGAGCCAGACGCTTAGAGCCGATGTAGAGGGTGTGCTCACGCACCAAGTTGGCATCAGGCGCCAGAATCACACCGGGGAAGCGGACCTCAGCCGAGGCGTGGCGCAGGCGCAGCGGGCCGGAGGCCGCCTCACGGGCCACCTCGATACGATAACCGGTATTGGTGGTATGGCTGACGAAGGCCTGCACAAAGAAGCGCGACTTGAGGGCGATCCAGCTCTGGTAACCTTCAACCTCGCTTGAGGCGGTCAATGGTAGTCCGTCGGCTGCGGGCGGACCGCCGCAGCCGCGTCCGCCGCTGCCACCGGTAAAGAGGCCGTTGAGGCGGGTATCCCAGCGCCGCACCTTGGCGCTGCGGCCACGGTGGTCGGGGAGCGTCGTGTATGAGTCGATGCCGAGAGTATCGTTGCGTGAGAGGCCGCGATGGACGGCACCGAGCGACATGCCGCTGGCGGGCAGCAGCAGGCCTTCGGAGCTGAGGTTGTGCAGTTGGTCACGAACGGTGACACGGTAGTCGTCGTGCAGCTCGATATGGCGTTCCAGGTGGAGGCCATCGACACTGGTGCAGTGGAGTGTGGCCGCAGTGGCACCCTGTGGCGTCAGCTCAAAGTCGCTGCGCAGGCCGAGACCGGGCAGGTCATGGAGTGCGAGGGCAGGGGCTGGTGCGAAGTCGAGCCGCACCGGCTCGCTGTCGCGCTCCACGGTGGCGCGGTAGGCGGGGAGGGTAGCTGTGCGGAGTGTGCCCCCCTTGGAGGAGAGAGTCAGGCGCAGTTGCGCATTGCTGAGAACCAGCGTGGTTTCGGGCAGTTCCGGTTGTTCCGGCAGGCTGGCTGCCGGCTCGGAAGTGGTGGCCAATCGCTCCAGTGGGGCAGGGGAGCTATCGGCAGTGGAAGCTGCATCTGTCAGGTGGGCGCTCGCCTGTGCCAGCGGTGAGAGAGCGTTGACAGTCTCATTGGTAGCGGCCTGGGCGGCCTGTTGGCGTGCTGCCAGCAGGGCTTCGCGCTGCTGCTGGTTCTGGTAGTAGAGCCAGCCCAGCAGAAGGAGGATCAGCAGGCCGACGATGGTGATTTCTTGTCTATTCATAGAGGTGGAACTCCACTGCCGCAGCAGTTGGTAGGCCGCCGGGGCGGCGGTACGGGGTCAGGCCCGACGGGGCCGAAGGGGTGGCAACGCAGTAGCCGGCGCAGACTGAGCCAGAGACCCCTTACTAAACCGTGGCGGCGCAGCGCCTCGATTGCGTAGTTGGAGCAGGAGGGCTCAAAGCGGCAACAGCCGTTGCAGAGTGGCGAAAGCAGCGCCTGATAGAGCCGGATGAGGAGAATCAGCGGTGCAGTCAGCAGACGGCTGATCATGGCTCCTCCTGCCAGATACGAGCCCGACGCCAGAGCCGGTGCAGACCGGCGGTTACTTCGTCTCTAGTGGCGCTAAGGATTGGCTTGCGTGCCAGGAGGATCATGTCGAGCTCTGGTAGTAGGTGGTGTTGACTGAGGCGGTAGGCCTCGCGCAACAGCCGTCGGGCGCGATTGCGATCAACGGCCCGCGGAAAGAGCCGTTTGGTGGCGACAAAGCCAACCTGCCCCGGAGGACCACCGGTCGGTCGCAGCCACATCACAATATAACGCCCGGCAGAGCTCCGGCCAGCATCATAAGTGACGCGAAAGCGTGGCTTGGCCAGACGTTGTTGGCGTGACAGCCCGCAGGGGCGACCCTGCGCCATGCTCTCCCGTGAGAGAGAGAGGCCATCCCGACTGTCGCGCATCGCACTTCAAAGCCTAGGCGACGGTCAGGCGTACACGCCCCTTCTGACGCCGGCGCGCCAGAATTTTACGTCCATTGCGGGTCGCCATGCGGGCACGGAAGCCCAACTTGCGGGCACGTTTGATCTTGGAAGGTTGCCAAAGTTGTTTCATGGTGGGTAAGCCTCGTTATCCGGCGCACTATCGCAAGTGCGGTAAAAAGGGTCTCGAACAGCCTAATTTAGCAAAATTGAGATAGCAAGTCAATCTGCATTTTTCGTAATTTTTGGTATGGTATAAGTCTTAAATCTTTGCTATCATAGTAGCTTCCCACTTCCTCATGTACGTAAGGTTTGTAGCTATGATTTTGACACATGGTCTGGTTTTGATGGTCATCGGCATGACTTTTGTCTTTGTCTTTCTCTATCTGCTGGTATTGATCATGAATCTGCTGGCGGTTGTTGTGCCGCGCTTTAACCAGATACTGCCCGATCTTGCGCCCAAGGCGGTGACAGCAGCACCAGCTGCCGCCAAAACGGCTCCGGCACGGAGCGATGCCGTCATTGCCATCGCGATCGCAGCGGCTGCTATCCGCCAAAGCTGAGCAGCGTCCGCCTTCTTCCCCTTTTAAACCACCAGTTCACTCATATCAGGAGTCTTTTCTCATGGCTAAAAAACAAGTTAAATTCATGTGCACCGCCTTCCGCGACGGTTTCCAGTCGGTCTATGGTGCACGTGTCTTTTCGCGCGACTTCATGCCAGCCGTCAAGGAGGCTTACGATGCCGGTATCCGCTGGTTCGAGGCGGGCGGCGGCGCACGCTTCCAGTCGTGCTACTTCTACTGCCAGGAGGATGCCTTCGACGTCATGGACCTCTTCCGCGAGACATGTCCCGAGGCCGACCTGCAGACGCTGTCGCGTGGCGTCAACATCGTAGCGCTTGATTCACAGGCCTCCGACATTATCAAGCTGCATGCCGATCTCTTTAAAAAGCATGGTATCTCTTCGATCCGTAACTTCGATGCCCTCAACGATGTCGAGAATCTGCGCTGGTCGGGACAGTGCATCCACGATGCCGGGCTGAAACATGAAGTGGTGGTGACGATGATGGGCTTGCCTCCCGGCGTCGAGAGCCAGGGAGCCCATACGCCGGAGTTTTACGCTGATCGCCTCAAGAAGATCATCGATGCCGGCATTCCCTTCGACCGTATCTGCTTCAAGGATGCCTCCGGTACCTCGACACCCCGCACCGTTAACGAGACGATCAAGCTGGCTCGCAAGCTGGTGGGCGACAAGGTTCATATCCAGTTCCACTCGCACGAGACAGCCGGCAACGGCATCACCTGCTACCTGGCGGCCCTCGATGGCGGCGCTGATGGCCTCGATGTCTCAATGGCTCCC
Organism: uncultured Lentisphaerales bacterium; assembly: GCA_964599645.1. Taxonomy (GTDB): domain Bacteria; phylum Verrucomicrobiota; class Kiritimatiellia; order RFP12; family JAAYLN01; genus JAAYLN01. Next base: position 58,862 of record CAZRGQ010000004.1, read on the forward strand.
GTTTCGGGCGGCACCTGTCAGCCCGACGTTATTACGCTCTGGCATGCCTTGCGCGGCTCGGAGTTTGATCTCGGCGTAGATATCGACAAGATTCGTCATGCCGAGACCTTCTTCAAGGAGGCAATGGCCGACTACTTCATGCCGCCCGAGGCGATGGCCACCAGTCCCGATATCATCTGGTCACCGATGCCGGGTGGCGCCCTGACGGCCAATACGCAGATGATGCGCGACAACAACATGATGGACAAGTACGACGACATGATCGTCGAGATGTACGACGCCGTGCGGCTGGGTGGCTTCGGCACCTCGGTAACGCCGGTATCGCAGTTCTACGTGCAGCAGGCGATGAACAACGTCATGTTCGGCAAGTGGAAGAAGATCGCTCCGGGATACGGCAAGATGGTGCTGGGTTACTTCGGACGCACCCCAGTGGCACCCGACCCCGAGATCATCAAGATTGCCGCTGAGCAACTGGGACTTGAGCCCACCACCAAGACGGTATTGGAGCTCAACGACGCCGATCCGGCCAAGGGACGGGCAGCCGCCGAGAAGATGTTGCGTGAGGCCAACCTGCCGCTTACCGATGAGAATCTCTTTATCGCCGCCTCCTGCTTCGAGAAGGGCATCTCCTACCTTAAAGATCCGGCCTCGGCTCCCAATGGTGTGCGCAAAGTTTCGCGTGAGCAGACTGGGGCGGGCACTGCACCGGCCGCCAAGGGCAATGCCTACACGGTGACGATCAACGGCAAGGCCTACGGTGTTGAGTTTAACAACGGCACAGCCCTGGTCAACGGCGAGAGCTACTCCTTTAGTGTCGCCGATGGCATTGCCGCTGCTCCGGCGGCCGCCGGTGCCGCTGCCTCGGCAGCCACCGCTGGTGGTGAAACTATCACCGCCCCTGTGCCCGGTATCATCTTGCGCCTCGCGGTCGCCAATGGCGCTGCTGTCAGCGAGGGCGACGAGCTGATGGTGATGGAGGCGATGAAGATGGAGATTCCCGTCAAAGCCTCGACAAACGGCACAGTCTCGCTGCAGGTGTCGAATGGCGACAAAATTAACACCGGCGATGTGCTGGCCGTGATCAGCTAATTTTGAGAGTGTGGCGCGCCTAGGCGTGCCATGAGAGGATTAAACCATGAAGAGTCTTAAAGTTTGGGTTTTGGCGCTGACCCTGGTAGCGCCGTTGGCCACACTGCTAGCGCAGGTGCCGGCGGCTGATGCCGCTGCTGCGGCGTCCGATATAGCGGTTGACTATCGTGCCCTAGGGTGGGAGCCTGAAGCTGAGAGCGCCACAAGCGCATTCTCACTCGACGCCATGGTGCAGCGTATCCGCGATCTGTGGGACACCACCGGTATTGCAGGCTTCATGCTCAAGGAGAATCCTGACGATGACGGCGCGGCGGGGAGCGCCCACAAGAAGACGGTGCTCCCCTTTGGTGGTGGCCAACTGGTGATGATCTTCGTCTGTCTGGTGCTCTTCTATCTGGCGATTGTGAAGGATTTCGAGCCGTTGCTGCTGTTGCCGATCGGTTTTGGCGGCTTGCTCTCCAACCTCCCCTTTGCCGGGCTCAATGCGGCCCCGATCCTCGACGCCGCCGGTCAGGTGCTGGAGCCGGGTGGCTTCCTCTACTATATCTTCAACGCCGGCGTCGCCACCGGCATCTTCCCGATTATCATCTTCATGGGCGTGGGTGCCATGACCGACTTCGGACCGCTGATCGCCAATCCGCGTACGGCGCTGCTGGGAGCTGCCGCTCAGTTCGGTATCTTCTTCGCCCTGCTCGGTGCCTTGGCGCTGAATGATTTTGTCCCCGGGCTCAACTACACTTTGCGCGAGGCAGCCTCGATCGGCATCATCGGCGGTGCTGATGGTCCCACCGCCATCTGGCTCACCACCAAGCTGGCACCCGATATTCTGGGAGCCGTTGCCGTGGCAGCCTACTCCTACATGGCTCTGGTACCGATTATCCAGCCACCGTTGATGAAGCTCTTCACCACCGATGCGGAGCGCAAGATCAAGATGAAGCAGTTGCGCCACGTCTCGCGTCTGGAGAAGGTGGTCTTCCCGATCGTGGTGGTGCTCCTCTGCGGTCTCCTGCTCCCCTCGGCGGTACCGCTGGTTGGTGCCCTGATGTTCGGCAACCTGGCACGTGAGTGCGGCGTGGTTGACCGTCTCTCCGACACGATGGCCAATGCACTGATCAACATCGTCACGATTCTGCTCGGCCTCTCCGTCGGCTCAAAATTGGCTGCTGAGAAGTTCCTGACTGCCCAAACCCTTGGCATCATCGTCCTCGGGCTCTTGGCCTTCTCTGTCGGTACGCTCACCGGGGTATTGGTGGCACGCTTCATGAACCTCTTCTTGAAGGAGAAGATCAACCCCCTGATCGGCTCGGCCGGTGTCTCAGCCGTACCGATGGCGGCCCGTGTCTCCAACAAGGTGGGGCTGGAGTACGACTCCGGCAACTTCCTGCTGATGCATGCCATGGGCCCCAACGTAGCCGGTGTGATCGGCTCGGCCGTGGTGGCCGGTATCCTCTACAAGCTCTGTGGTGCCTGATCGGAAGCTAAAACTGCTCGCTCTTCTCTGCCTGGCCGGAGTGTTGCTACTCCCGGCGCTGTGCTCCGCCGGGGCGGCTGAGGCTACTGCTGCAGCTCTGCCGCTGCCGGCCAAGCCGCAGGCGCTAGAGGCCTTGCCGCCGGAGTTGCCGCCGGAGAATGGCGAGCCGGCGGATAGCGAGGGTGGAGAGTTGGCCGCATTGAGCGCGGCCGTGGCCGACTATCAACCGCCGGGCAGACGCCCGACCCGCTTTGGCTGCCTCTTTGAAGCTGCGGACGACTTCGATCTGAAGCAGTGGCAACTGATCCAGGCCGCCGGTGGCAATGGCCTCGCCCTGCAGACCAACTCGCTGGCACGGCTGCCGGATGTGGTCCGCTACCCCGCTCTCAAACACCTGCTCTTCAGACAGCCGGAGGAGTTGGCAGACCGTCTCCTGGTCGCAGAACAGGGGGGTGACGGCGGGTTGCAGGCAGAGCTGGCAGAGTTGCGCTCCGGGTTGTCTGCCAGGGGCGTGGCAGAACAGCCGCTCACCTTCGAGTTTGCGCTCCCGGCCGGAACCACACCGCAGCCGGGCCCTGCGATACGGCTGGTTGAACTGCTTGAAGAGACCTTTGGCAACGGTTCGCGTGGTTCCAACGCTACCCTACTCTGGGCGGGTCGTGCGGGGGCGCAGCTCGTCTGGCTGGAGCTGGCCTCACTGGCACGCCAACGCGCGGTAACCGCCTGCGGTAGTCTGCTGGCACCCTGCACACCGGACGGCACCAACCTTGGCGGCGCACACTACTACTCCTGGATCGGCGCTATGGCACGCAGTCTGGCCAAATACCACCATGCCACGCTGGGACCAGCCCGTCTGCCCTGCCGTTCAACTGCAGCAGACGATGACACGATCGAGCTGGCAGCCTACACTCTGGCGGCACACGGCTATACTGCACTCCTGTTTGAGCTCGATCATCAGAGTGCCGCGTTGGCAGACTACCAGCAGATCAAGCGCGCCGCCTATGCCCTGGGCGCGGTGGAGGCGCAGCTCGTTGGAGCTGAGCCGGTGGCAAGCCGGATTGCGCTGGGCTGGTCGGAGACCAGCAGCGTCTGGGAGCAGATTCAGGCGACTGCGACAGGGAGCGTCGGGGAGTCGACTTACGCCCGCCAACACCTTCAGCTCTATCTGCTGTTGCGCCACCTGCAACTTCCGGTAGAGCTCCTGAGCGATGCCGATCTGGCCGAAGGACGTCTGGTCGACTACGACCTCTTCTTTGCAGCGGGACGGCATACGACGCTGCAAGCTGCTGCGGCCATACGCGAGTGGGTGGCAGCGGGCGGCACTCTGATCGCCGGCAGCGGTGGCGGGGGCTGGCGTGATGAGTATAACCGACCGCTCTCAACTCTCTTTGAGGTCTATGGCATCAGTGGTCTGAAGCCTGCGCAGGCCACTGAGGTGGTGTGCGCAGGAGAACGCCTTAGCGTCAGCGGTGAGCGTCAACGGATCGTCACGGCGCAGGCGACGGTGGTGGCCACCTTCGACGATGGCGGGGCTGCGATCGTCACCAACAGCTTTGGCCAGGGACGCGCCATGCTGCTCGGTTTTCAGCCTGCTCAGCTCCGTCACTATCGTGATAATACGGGAGCCGTTGCTGCCCTGCCGGCTGTAGCCGATAGCGCTGAATCTGACGCCCCCCGCGAGCTGCACCTGATGCAACTCTTGAAGGGGTTCTGGCCTGAACTGCGGTTACCGGTCGTGACAACGCAACCGCTGCTGGAGGCCAACCTGCTGGTTGACCGTGCCGGCAAGCGCCATATCACTCTGGTCAACTATGGCAGCGCACCACTGGCGGCCGTGACACTGCGCGTCTCCCGTCTGGCCGCTGGTCAGCCCAAGTGGGCGGTCGCGCAGTTTGCCACGGCGGTAGTGACACACGAGGAACAGGACCTCGTGATCACGCTTCCCATCAACCGTTTTGAACTGATTACACTGCAAGATTAAGATGTCCGGCGAATATGTCTTCACCCTGCAAAGGGTTACCAAACAACACAATCTGAACACCGTGCTCGACGATGTGACGCTGGCCTTCTTCTTTGGCGCCCATATCGGTGTGATCGGTGCCAACGGTAGCGGCAAATCCTCCCTCTTGCGCATCCTGGCGGGCATCGACCGCGACTTCATGGGAAGTTGTCAGATCGCGCGCAACGTCCGCATCGGCTACCTCGAACAGGAGCCGCAACTCGATCTCAACAAGAGCGTAGCTGAGGTGGTCAATGAGGGAGTAGCCGAGTCGCAGGCAATCATCGATCGCTACGATGAGATTTGCGACTCTCTCGGTGGCGACCTCAGCGACGATGAGCAGAGACGGCTCAACGATGAGCTGGGGCGTCTGCAGGATATCATCGATACCAACGATCTCTGGCGTCTCGACTACCATGTAGAGCTGGCTATGGAGGCGCTACGCCTGCCACCGCCCGAGACAACGGTGGGAGTGCTCTCCGGTGGTGAGCGGCGGCGCGTCGCCCTCTGCCGTCTGCTGATCTCCAACCCCGATGTGCTGCTGCTCGATGAGCCGACCAACCACCTCGATGCCGAGTCGGTCGCCTGGATCGAAGCCTACCTCAAAAAGTATCGCGGCACGCTGGTGGTGGTGACGCATGATCGCTACTTCCTCAACAACGTCACCTCCTGGATTCTGGAACTCGATAATGGCCGCGCCTACCCTTACAAAGGCAACTATGAGAGTTGGCTGGAGCAGAAGGAGCAGGCGGCGGCCCGTGAAACCAAGCTGAGCGAGAGTCGCCGCAAGCTGCTTGAGAATGAGTTGCAGTGGATTCGCACCAACCCCTCGGGACGGCGCGCCAAGAGCAAGGCCCGTATCAGCCGCTACGAGGAGCTGGCACGGCAGCAGGTCTCGACTCGCGAGGATGATCTGCGGATTCAGATTCCACCCGGCCCCAGACTGGGCGATCTGGTCGTCAAGGCCGACAAGTTGACGATGGGCTTCGACGACCGTCTCCTCTTTGAGGAGGTCTCCTTCGACCTGCCTCGCGGTGGTATCGTCGGTGTGATCGGCGGCAACGGCAGCGGCAAGACGACGCTCTTCAAGCTGATCACAGGCGAGCTACAGCCGCTGGCCGGCAGCCTGAAGCTGGGGCCGACGGTGGTGCTCTCATACGTCGACCAGATGCGCGACGCCCTCAACCCCGACATCACGCTCTACGAAGAGGTGACCGGTGGCGAGGAGATGGTCGACCTCGGCGGACGTCTCATGAACGGACGCGCCTACTGCAGCCGCTTCAACTTCAGGGGGGCCGACCAGCAGAAGCTGGTGGGGATGCTCTCGGGCGGTGAGCGCAACCGGGTACACCTTGCCAAGCTGCTGCGTAGCGGCGGCAACCTGCTGCTGCTCGATGAGCCGACCAACGACCTCGACGTGACTACGCTCAGGGCGCTGGAGGAGGGGATTATCGACTTCGGCGGCTGTGTGATGGTGGTCAGTCACGACCGCTGGTTCCTCGACCGCGTCGCTACCCATATCCTCGCCTTTGAGGGCGATAGTCGCGTTACCTGGTTTGAAGGCAACTACCAAGAGTACCACGAGCAGCGCTGCAAAGAGCTCGGTGCCGCGGCCGACCGTCCCACCCGCATCCGCTTTCGTCCGCTGCGCTGAAGAGCTTTTAAAGCTGCTCATAAAACTGCTAGAGATTTTTTGCGGCTGCCGCTTACTCACGCACTCTCTTTGCTCTAATCGTCAGAGCTGCCGCTCTGCCGCAGTTGTGCAGAAGCACAACCCTCCATTTCGATTTTGGATCAGCGGCTGAGGATCAGCGGCACGAAGTTGACCATCTTGTGGAAGTCGCCACTGGTAGGTGCGATGTTGCTGCGGTGATTTCCCGGCTGATCGGTGTGGCAGATGTTGCCGATGAGCGCGCCCTTGAAACCGAGCTGGGCCAGTGGAATGGCCAGCTCAGCGTTCCAGACTCCCTGTTCTACATCGACCACGCTCTTGACCTCGAAGTTGCCATTCCACTGGTTGTCGAGGCGCCTGGCATCGTAGATCGAGCCGTTGGGATTGACGACGATCTGGTAGTAGAGATCTGAGGCGGCGTCGCCCAGGAAGACTTCAAAACAGTCGTCGTTGTATTGGAGCGTATCACGCTCGTTGCTCTTGGCAACGATCTGCGTATCGTGAGCTGCCAGCGCGATAAAGAGGGTGGTATGGTCAACATCCGTGGCAAAACGGGCGCTGGCCGCCTTCGTGGCCAGCGGATTGCCCAGTACATCGACAAAGGTGGCTGTAGTAGCGCTCTGCCAGACGGCATCGTCAAGCTGGCCGTCGATCTGTGGCGGGGTGGCCGCCGGCTTGGCGTTGAGATAGAGGAGCGGTTTGGCAGCGGCGTCGTAGGCCGCCTGATCATCACTGGCACGTTGCAGCTTTTCCGGTGTTTCAGCCGGTGGCTGGCTGGTGCAGACGAGCTGCAGCAGGCCGCCGGCCGGGGGACAGAGAGCGCGGAACGAGGTGGCGATCTCGGCCCGGCTCCAGGCGGCGGAGTTGTCGTCCTTGACGCGGTAGGTCCCGCTCACCGGTTCAAAGATGTAGTAGCGCTTCTCAGCGGACTTGTCTCGGATGTTGAGCGAGAGCAGCAGCGGTATCTCCCGATGGTTGTTACGGATCTCCAGGTAGTAGCTCTGCCCATCGCTGTAGGTAGCACGTTCGACAAACTTGCGCCACTCGGGCAGTTCGACTGTGTGACTCTTCTGGCCGATAAGCGACTCATGGATCGCCACCGGCTGCAGCCCTACGGAGAAGTCGACATCTTTGGCGCGTGGCATGGCACGATAGGGGGCCAGTTTGCGCTCGTTGGCCACCAGCAGGGCGCGCTCGCGCTGGTAGATGGAGTCGTCGATCGAGGGTGCCACAATTGCCTGCAGCAGGTGGGGCAGATCGCTGTTTTCCAGCGGATCTTCAAAGATTTCGGTGCCGGGACCCTGCACATCGGTAATGACTCTGTTGCTGCTGTGGCCGGTGGTGGTGTAGCGCAGGCCGCAGCGCTCGTCGCGCATGGCGAAGGCATCGGAGAGAAGCTTTACCAGATCGCCCTTGGGACGCTTGGCAGCGATCATCTTCTCCCGGGGTTCCTTGGTCTTGAGCGCCTTGGCGGCGGGCTTTGTCAGACTGGTGCGCTCCTCCGTGGTAAAGGTGATGCCGAGTCCCTGCTCCAGACCATCAAGCAGCGCCTTGATCTGTGCCTCCTCCTTTTCCCCTGCCGCCTGGGCTTTGAAGAGGAGTTCGAGCCAGTAGATGTCGTTCTTGGCAGCCTGCTGCCGGCGCAGCAGTTGCAGCTTCTCGGGGTTCAGCTCGTCGATCTCAAGCCCGCCCGTCTCGTGGTCGGCGGTCACCACCACGATCGTCTCGTCAGGGCGCTGCTGCTGGAAGGCAAGCGCCACCTTGACCGCTTCGTCGAAGGCGACCACTTCACGCCACATCTTGCCGGCGTCGTTGGCATGTCCGGAGTAGTCGATATGGCCATTCTCCAGCATGATAAAGAAGCCTTGCGGTCCATCGAGCAGCTCGATCGTCTTGGTCAGATACTGCGCCAGGGTAGGGGAGGTGGAGGTCTCCCCCGGATGCCATTGGGTGAAGGGATCGTCGTTGACGAAGGTCTGGACACCGGCACGCGCCTTGGCGAGGGCGTTGCTCCCCTCATACACCTCCCAACCGGCGGCACGCAGGTCGTCATAGGTGGTGGGGTCGTGGACGCCGGAGCCGCCGGCAAAGGCGATGCCGCTGCGAGCCAGATCGAGCCCGATCTCCTTGCGCATCGAGCGTTTCTCCTGGTGGGCGTAGTGAGCCGCCGGAGTGGCATCGGTCAGTGGCGAAGAGGAGATCATCGCCACTTTAAAACCGCGCTTCTGCAGCTTGCTGGCCAGACTCTCCACCGGTTTACGTTCAAGATCGAGTCCGATCGAGCCGTTATAGGTCTTCATACCGCAGGCGATGGCGGTGCCGGAGGCGGCCGAGTCGGTTGTGGCACCGAAGGCGTTGTCGGTACCGGTTAAGATCGAGCGCGGCAGTTGGCTCATGGCGAGTTTCTCGCCGGTGAGCGCCTCGGTCACATAGCGCTGGTTGGCGCCATAACCGTCACCGATCATGAGGAAGATGTATTTGACGCCTGCGCTTGCCTGCGCCAGAGTGAGCGTACAGCCGAGCAGTACGACCAGGAGAGCCTGTTTTTTGATTTTCATGGCGCATATTTTAGCGACTTAGCGTTAAATTGCAATCCACTAGCATCCCATAGACACCTTAAAACATGCACACTTCCCCCTTTCCCCCAC
>CAZRGQ010000005.1:0-61265 GCA_964599645.1 uncultured Lentisphaerales bacterium
GTACAGGCCGATAGTCCCTTAGGCGCTGCGACCGAGGGGTTTTGCAAGAGCCTCTCTCTACCAGCCATAATGTTTGGAGCAGCAAGATGGAAAAAATGAATCGTTTGATCACCGGATTAGGAGTCGCCCTGCTATTGGCGCTCGCACCGCATCTGAAGGCGGTCGACTACTATGTCGCTACCAACGGGGATGACGAGAACGGCGGCACAACGCCGGAAGCGGCCTTCGCCACGCTCGACAAAGCCGTCGGCGAAGCGGCTGATGGCGATGTCATCTACATCACCAACGGCATCTATCAGGTAACGTCGCCCCCGCTCCTGATCGAAAAGGCGATCACTTTGGAAGGCTATGGCGAGGCCACCAACAGTGTGGTTGTAACCCCCGACGCTCCCTCCTCACCCACCATTCTGATCCTCTCCAATGCTGCGGCCCGGGTGGCGAACATGAGCTTTACGGGTGTTTCGCTTGATTTGGATCTTGATCCTACAGAGGAGAGTCGTGCCGGGGTGGTAGTTGTCCACCTGGGCACATTCGACAACTGTGAGGTGATGCATAACACTACACACGACGCCGGTGGTGTCAGGCAGTTTGGTGGTCTGGTTGTCAACTGCCGTCTCTACAACAACATCGGCAACTGTAACAAGGCCCACTGGATCGGCTGGGGCGGCGGGCTGGCCATCGCGGGCGGCATCGCCTCCAACTGCGTTGTCTATGGCAACTATGTGCGCTGCGGTGGCGGCGGCGTCCATATCACCGGCGGTTTGGTCGTCGACTGCGTCGTCACCAACAACACCATCGAGCGCCATCTGGGAACGGGCGTCTTTATCAATGGCGGCACCCTGCTCTCATCACGGGTCAGCGCCAACAATCATACCACCTTCGGCTATGTCCCTTACGGAGCTCTGGCCATCATGCGTGGCCTGGCCGATCGTTGTGTCATCAGCGACCACAACCACAACGTCATCGGTAGCGGTGTCGCTTTGGTGAGTACATTCCAAAGCGTCACGCCTAATGCGGGAGCGCCGGCTCCGGCCCTGCGCAACTCGCTGGTCTATGGCAACATTTCGCCCAACAACGGTGCCGGTGTCCATCTCGCAGGTGGCACGATTGAATCGTGTACCATTACGCGGAACCGCTCTACTACCGGCGTCGGCTCGGGCGTCGCCCAGAGCGGCGGTGCGATCAGCAACAGCATCATCTACGCCAACGGGATCGTGACAGACGAACTTGAGGCCGACAATCTCCAAACCAGCGGCGGCACCATCGACTACTCGCTGGTGGCCCCTCTGCCCGCAGGTGAGGGCAATATCGTGGCCTGGCCGCTCTTTGTCGATCCGGCGGCCCTGGACTTCCGCCTGCGCCCCGGTTCACCTGCCATCGACGCCGGCAGTGAGCTGGCCGTCGTGACCAACGACTTCAGCGGCTTGGTCCGTCCGCAGGGGAGCGCCCACGATATCGGCGCACATGAATATCAACCCGCGACAGGCGCCCTGACCTGTGGTTTCACACTGACGCCCAATAAACTGCATGAGGCCGGTGACGTGACGCTGCAAGGGTATGCCGATGGAGACGACCTCGAGGGCCTCAGCTTCCACTGGGACTTTAACAACGATGGCACGATTGATGCCACCGGCGACTCGGCCATCTGGCACATCGACATGGCCGGTGCCTACGACGTGCTGTTGATCGTCAGCAACACGGCGGGCGAGGCGGCCAGCTATCTGCGTCAGCAGGCGATTCTCTACACCCTGCCGATCGCCTACGTCAGCCCCGATGGCAGCGCCATACCGCCCTACCTTACCTGGGAGACGGCGGCCAATGACTTGCAGGATGCCATCAACGCCGTCGAGGCCTCGGAAGAGGCACCCGGCACCGTCTATGTGGCGGCCGGCAGCTACGATGTCGCCGATCTCTGGATCACTGTAACACGCCCCGTATCTATCTATGGCGTTGACGGTGCAGAGGTCACCACACTAAAAGCGTGGAATGGAGGAGTCGACATGCCGCGCCGTGTCATGTTGGTCAACCACCCCCAAGCCGTCGTCAGCGGATTCTCAATGATTAACGGCAAGTTAAACACAGATACGAGTGATGGCGCCGGCCCCGGCGGCTTGCGACTCGTCTCGGGCGTCGTCTCCAACTGCATCATCCGTGATAACTGGGGCTCCGACAACGCCGGTGGTGTTGAAGTCCGCGGCGGTACACTGGCCAACTGCCTGATCCGCAACAACCAATCACATCGCAGCAATAATGCAAGTGTCGGCAAAGGAGGCGGCATCACCATCTCCGGTGGCGTCGTGACCAACTGCATCGTCACCAGCAACAAGGTCTATCTGGAGGGGGCGGGAGTCTATGCCACCGGAGGCACGGTCTGTGATACCGTAATTAGCAATAACTACACGGAGGGCAACTCAAGGTATGGTGCCGGCCTCTCACTCAACGGTGCAGCCATCGTCGAACGCTGCATCATCCGCGACAACACCTCACCTTTTGCCGCGGGCGTCTATCTGCAACACGCTGCGGCTATCCTGCGCAACTCTCTGGTAGTCAATAACGAGGCGCTGGATGAGGGTGGCGGCCTCTATCTCAAAAATGGTCTGGTCGACTTCTGTACCATCGTCGGCAACTTCTCCGGCAATCTCAAGGGAGGCGGCCTCTATCAGAGCGGCGGTACAGTACAAAACTCGATTATCTACGGTAACGGTGGTAATCTGGCCACCGACCCCCTGGCCAACATCAACCAAACAGGTGGCACCTTCCAATACAGCCTGACACTACCAGCCGTCGCCGGCAGCGGCAACCTGGCTACCGATCCCCTCTTCATGGCACCGGAGAGTGGCGACTACACCCTGGCCCCCGGCTCAGCAGCCATCGATAGCGCCAACGACACGGCCGGCGTGAGTGACGATCTAAACGGCGCCCTACGCCCGCAAGATGGCGCTGGCGCTGGTGTTGCCGCCCCCGACATGGGCTGTTACGAAGCCGCCGCTGCCGCCACAGGAGCACTGCGTTGCGCCTACAACGTCTCCCCTGTTTCAGGGGTTGCCGAAGTCGAAGCCACCTTTACCGCCCATGTCGCCGGTGAAGGTTACGACGGCGAGGTTACCTACTCTTGGGACTTCAACAACGATGGTGTTGCCGATCTGGCTGGCGTCGGTCCGGCCTATGCCACCACCAGTCAGCTCTTCGACAGCTACGGTTACCATACCGTCACACTCACCGTCTATGCCGACGGCAAGAGCGCCAGCTTTACGATTCCCAATACCATCGCCGTCGGTAGCGCCACAGCCTACGTCAGTGAAGAGGGGGACTCCATCTGGCCCTATGCCACCTGGCAGACAGCCGCCACAAACATTCTCGACGCCATCAACAGCCTGATACTGGCAGAGGGTGTGCGCTCCGAGGTCATCGTGGCCGACGGCACCTATCCGATCAACGACTTCTGGGCGATCATAACAGCCCCGCTCACGATACGCAGCGTCAATGGCCCCGAAAAAACCACTCTCAAGGCAGCCAACCCCGGCCAGGCCAATTGGCGGCGTATTATGTACGTCAACCACCCCGACGCCCTGATTAGCGGTTTCACCATGCGCGATGGCAGCGTTTTGAACAATACGGCCGACAACGCCGGGCCGGGTGCCTTGCGCCTCTTGGCCGGCACCGTCTCCAACTGTGTGATCCGCAGCAATATCGGTGCCGACAATTCAGGCGGCGTCGAGCTGGGTGGCGGCCTCTTGACGCATTCGATAATCGACAACAACCAAGCCTACCGCGGCAATAATCCCAGTGTCGGAATGGGTGGCGGCGTCTGGGTCTACGGTGGACTGTTGAGCCACTGCATTGTTACCAACAACTTAGCAAATGGGAATCCAACCACTGCTGCAGGCGGCGGCGTGCGCCTGACCGGTGGCAAGATCGAACACTGCTATATTGCCAACAATATGGGTGGCGGCCAAAACCACACCGGCAAACATGGTGGCGGGCTCTACCAAACCGCCGGTGAGGCGGCCTACTGCACGATCGCCAACAACGCTGCCCGTGGTGATGGCGCCGGCGCCTTCGTCACCGGTGGCCGCCTCCACAACAGCCTGATCGTGGGCAACACCTCACAGACCAGCGGCACGGGACACGGTCTGGTGCTCAACGGTGCCGCCGCCCGGTTGGAGAACCTGACGATCGTCGACAACGCTTACGGGAGCGCCGGCAGTGGTGTAGATATCCGCAACGGTTTCGTCACCAACTGCATCGCCTGGTACAACGCCACGGTCGACCTGCAGCAGAGCGGTAGAAAGATCGGCTACTCCTGCTGGAGCGAGGCTCCCGCGACCGACCATAATATCAGCGCCGAGCCGCTCTTTGCCGACCGTGACAACGGCAACTATCGCCTTGCGGCCGACTCCCCCTGCATCGACGCCGGTACCAAGTATATTTGGGGTCCGGAGGATGTCGATCTCGACGGCAACCCGCGCCTCCGTTTCCGCTCCTGCGATATCGGAGCCTACGAGCGCAACGCCGGCAACGAGACCATCTTAATCCTGCGCTGACCTACCCAAACTGCCGCAGAAAACGCCCCGTATGTGAGCGCCGACACTCGGCGACCTCCTCCGGTGTGCCGGCGACCACCAGTTGGCCGCCGGCATCGCCGCCTTCGGGGCCGAGATCGATGATATAGTCGGCAGCACGGATGATATCGAGGTTGTGTTCGATCACCACGATACTGTTGCCGGCGTCGCGCAGACGCAGCAGGACATCGAGCAGTTTGTCGACATCGGCAAAGTGTAAGCCAGTAGTCGGCTCATCAAGCAGGTAGAGGGTGCGTCCGGTGGCGGGGCGGCTCAGTTCGGTGGCCAGCTTGATCCGTTGCGCCTCGCCACCGGAGAGCGTGGTGGCCGGCTGGCCCAACTGCAGGTAGCCGAGCCCCACCTCGGCCAGAGTGCGCAGCTTGGTGGCCACGGCACGCACCGGCTCAAAGATGGGCAGCGCCTCATCAACCGTCATCTTTAAGATGTCAGAGATCGTCTGGCCGGCATAGCGCACCTGCAGCGTCTCGCGATTGTAACGCAGCCCGCCACACTGTTCGCAGGTGACGTAGACATCGGGCAGGAAGTGCATCTCCATCTTGATGGAGCCGTCGCCCTTGCAACTCTCGCAGCGGCCACCCTTAACGTTAAAACTGAAACGCCCCGGCTTGTAGCCCCGCATCTTGGCGGCCGGAGTGGCAGCGAAGAGTGTGCGGATCGGCGTGAAGGCGTCGGTGTAGGTGGCAGGATTGCTGCGCGGGGTACGCCCGATCGGACTCTGGTCGATCTCGATCACCTTGTCGAGCAGCTCACTGCCCTCGATTTTGGTGAAGAGTCCGGGGCGCTCCTTGGCACCGTGAAACTCGCGCGCCAGATGCTTGCGCAAGATTTCGTCGACCAGCGTGCTCTTGCCGGAGCCCGAGACGCCGGTGACACAAACAAAACAGCCGAGAGGTATCTTGACGTCGATGTTGCGCAGGTTGTTGGCCCTGGCCCCCTTGATCGTCAGCCACTGGTCATTTGGTGCCACACGCTCTACCCGGGCGCCGATGCGCTTCTTGCCGGTCAGATAGTCCGCAGTCAGCGAGCCCTTCTGGCGCAAGAGCCCTTTGCAATCGCCTTGATAGACCAGTTCACCACCGAGCCGTCCGGCGCCCGGCCCGAGGTCGATAATGTGGTCAGCCGTTCTGATCATCGTCTCATCGTGCTCCACGATCACCACGGTATTGCCACGTGCCTGGAGCTGGCGTAGCATCGCAATCAGACGCTCATTGTCGCGCGGATGGAGGCCGATGGTCGGCTCATCCATCACATAGAGCACCCCCACCAGACCTGATCCGATCTGGGTTGCCAGACGAATACGCTGCATCTCGCCACCCGAAAGGGTGGCGCTCTCGCGGTTGAGGGTCAGATAGTCGAGCCCCACATCGACCAGCACTTGCAGACGACGCCGAATCTCCTTCAACACCTCAGCCGCAATCTTCTGCTCCTGCGGCGAGAGTTGCAGTTCATCAAAAAATTGGCAGGCAGCCCGTACCGTCATCTCCATCACCGCCACGATTGAAGCGCCACCGACTGTGACGGCCCGCGGCTCGGGACGCAGGCGTGCCCCTTTGCAGTCGGGGCAGCGCTCCATCGTCATATATTGCCGCATACGCTCGCGCACCTCTTCGATCTCCGTCTCGGTATATTGGCGGTGCAGCGCCGGCAAGACCCCCTCAAACGGTTTCAAATGTTTGCGGGTGGTGCCGCGCATGCGGAAGCGGATCTCGATCGCCTCAGCACCGGTCCCGTGCATCAGAATCTGGCGCGCCCCGGCCGGCAACTCGCCATAGGGAGTCTGCATATCGATATTGCAGGCGCGGGCCACTTCACGCAGCAGGTGGCGATGGTAGAGAACCACACGATAGCCGCCACGCCGCCAGGCGTGAATGGCGCCATCGGCCAGCGAGAGGCTCTTGTCGGGCACCACCAGCTCCTCATCAAAGATGAGCTGCGAGCCGAGGCCGGCGCAGGTGGGGCAGGCCCCCTGCGGACTGTTGAAGGAGAAGTGGCGTGGCTTGAGATCTTCGAAACTCAACTGGCAGTGGGGACAGGCATTACGCTCAGAAAAGAGCGTCTCGGCCTCGTCCCCATCAGGCGCCTGCGTCAGAGCCAGCAGGACTCCCCCACCCCGCTTGAGCGCCAACTCCACGGAGTCGGTCAGGCGAGTAGCCCCCTCCGGGTCGATCACAATCCGGTCCACCACCACCTCGATGCTGTGCATCCGCCTGCGATCCAGCTCCGGCACCTCATCCAAATCAAAAATTTTGCCATCCACCCGCGCCCGGACAAAGCCTTCACGCCGCAGCTCTTCAAAGACCTCCTGGTGTCCCCCTTTGCGCCCCCGCACCAGCGGCGCCAGCAGCGTCAGGCGGGTACGCGCCGGACGCTGCAACAGTTGGTCGACGATCTGCTCGGCGCTCTGCCGTTCAACTGGACGCCGGCATGTCGGGCAGTGCGGCTGCCCGATGTTGCCATAGAGCAGACGCAGATAGTCGTGAATCTCGGTTGTAGTGGCGACAACTGAGCGAGGATTGCTTCCGGCCGTACGTTGTTCGATGGCGATGGCCGGTGAGAGCCCCACGATCTTCTCAACGTCAGGCTTCTCCAACTGTCCCAGAAATTGGCGGGCATAGGCCGAGAGGCTCTCGACATAGCGTCGCTGCCCCTCGGCATAGAGAGTGTCGAACGCAAGGGAAGATTTGCCGGAACCGCTCAGCCCTGTTACCACCACCAGCTTGTTGCGTGGAATCCGGACATCGATGTTCTTGAGGTTGTGTTCACGAGCCCCGAAAATTAAAATGTCGTCTTGCATTGATCTGCCATTTTAACAAACTATTACCACATTTTCGAGTCGGAAGAGGAGCCGGTGGGTAAGCAACAAAGACAGCAAAGGACAGACAGCAAGAGACAGCAAGGGACAGACAGCAAGGGATAGAGAATAGGATACACGTCAGCCCACCGGATCGCCGGGCTCCGTACCGGCAGTAGCGCGTCAGCCCACCGGACCGCCGGGCTCCGTACCGGCAGCAGCGCGTCAGCCTCGGTGTACGCAGGCGTTTAAGCGGAAGCGTTTAAGTGTGCCGTTTAAGATGGAGTTTAAGTGTGGGTTTAAGTGTGGGTTTAAGCGTTTGCTTTCGCCTTAAACGGCCCTCTTAAACCTCCTGACTTAAACTTTACTCTTAAACGGCTGCCTTAAACAGGGCGTGGCGCGTAAGAGTATCGTTGCGGGATGGGGCGCAATCGACTATATTTAAACCATGCCCAACCACGAGACAGCCCCGGCCGCAGCCGCCGCCCCTGAAGCTCCACCACCACGCCAGCGCATGGTGGCGATCGTTGGACGACCCAACGTCGGCAAATCGGCCCTCTTCAACCGTATCGCCGGTGCCCGGATTGCCATCGTCCACGATGAGAGCGGCGTCACACGCGACCGCCTGATCCGTGAAGTCCCCTGGTCGCCGGCCCCCTTCGACCTGATCGACACCGGCGGGGTGCGGCTGCCGCCCGGTGCCACCACATCCGACCAGATCGAGACCGGCATCGTGGAACAGGTGGAGAGCGCCCTGACCGATGCCGCCGTGGCCATCCTCGTCGTCGACGTCCAGATCGGCCTCCATCCGCTCGATGCCGAGGTCGCCAACCGCCTGCGGCGTACCGGCATACCCTGCTATGTGGCGGTCAACAAGTGCGATGCCGAGCAACACGATCTCGGAGCGCACGACTTCGCCACCCTCGGGCTGCCCCTCTTCCCCGTCTCGGCGCTCCATGATCGTGGTATCAAACCACTGCTCAAGTCCGTTACTGCCGAACTGCCGCCAGCCGCCGAGCCCACCGACCAGACGCCACTCAAGGTGGCGGTAGTGGGACGCCCCAACGCCGGCAAGTCGTCGTATATCAACCGTCTGCTGCGTCAGCCGCGTGTGATTGTCTCTGAAGTGGCCGGCACCACGCGCGATAGCATCACCATCCCCTTCACCAACGGCAGCGGTGAGGCCGCCCGCCACTACCACCTGATCGACACCGCCGGCATGCGCCACCTGCGTCGCATTGACAACGCTGTCGAACGCTACAGCCTGATCCGGGCGGAGAAATCGATATCCGAAGCCGACGTTGTCCTGCTGCTGCTCGATGCCACCACCGGGCCGACAATGCAGGACAAACAGATTGCGGCCAAGATACAGAAGGCCCAGAAGGGGTGTCTGCTGCTCGTCAACAAGTGGGACCTAGCGATGGAGGAGGGCATTACCCAGACACGCTATGAGCCGGCGCTGCGTGAGGCCATGCCTTTTCTTGACTTTTGTCCGCTACTCTTCGTCTCTGCCGCCAGCGGCTACAACATCCGCCGCAGCCTCGATGCCATCGATCTGGTAGCCGGTGAGGTGCGCCGCACACTCCCGACTGGGCCACTCAACCGCGCATTGGCCAACGCCATGGCGGCGATCAACCCGCCGAGTCGCGGACGGCGACGTCTTAAAATCTACTACGCCACCCAGACCGGTACAGCACCGATTGAAATCCGTATCTTTGTCAACGACACCTCGCTGGCCGGCAGCAACTTCACCAGCTACCTGATCCGCTGCCTGCGCTCCAACTTCGGTCTGGAGGGAGCCCCGGTTACCATCCGCTACCGCTCGCGTGACCGCAGCAAGCAGGATAATTGAATCTTGGGAGGACTATTCACGCTCGCGCAGCATCTCCAGCCAGATGGCGGCGGTTTCACGCACCCCGACTGAGGAGTCGGGCGAGTTAGCTGCCTCATCAAAGCAGTCAAAAGCCGCTTCACGGTTGCACTCGGTACGGTAATAAATCTCCCCCAGCCGCAGGTTGAGCGCCTGACGCTCGGAGGCGCTGGCGGCACGATTACGCCGCAGAGTGAGAATCCGCGCATGGTGCGCTGCAAACTTGGGAGCGCATTCCAGTGGTGTTCGGCAACGGTACGCGCCATGCTCCAAACTGGAGGATCTTCTGCAGTCATCGCTGCGCCCTTGCCGCTGTAGCGGTTGCCGTTGATGGCAAAGGCCAACTGGTAGTAGGAGCCGATGCCTTTGAGGTCGCCATCGACAAACATCTCAATCGTGGGGCCCACCAGACTGCTCCAGTCGCAGGCGCCGGGCACCGCCGGGTATTTGCCGGCCTCAAATCCGGCACGGGCGTCCGGCAGCGCGAGCCGGAAGGCGAGATAGAGGTTCTCCTTGTCATGCAACAGCCGGACAGAGGTTTCACGGTGTGGCGGTTTGGTGGCATCGCTGATTCTGGTGAAGGCAGGTATCACGGCGGCCGACTGCCACTCTGCCGTCGTGGGATCACCGCTCAGGGGGGCCTTGGCCACCTGTGGCACCGCCAGTGTGATCCGCTCCGGCGCTTTAATCGCCTCATCAATCATCTCCAGCATGCGGTCGCGGTGCAGCTCGATCAGACGCCGGGAGCCGGGATGCTGCGCCAGCTTGAGGGCCTCATCAAGCTCCCGGCGCACAAAGTCGGTCAATCCCTTGTCGATAATGTAGTGCTTGCAGGCCGAGATCGGATCGTCATTCCAGTAGCAGCCGGCCGGATCACTGCGGTAGTTCTCGCCCAGGCGTTCAAAGTAGCGGATCATCGGCGCAGCCGCCTCGCGATAGGCACGGCGGCAATATTCGCGCCGTGCCTGCTGGACATCGATCCCGGGATTCCACATTAGGCGTGATATGACCCAGAACTCGATCGCCGAGATATCAAACTGCCAGCGGGTGACGCCGCTGTCGTGTGCGGGAGCATCGAGATAGACCCCCTGGAGGTCACTGCCATAAAACTTGAAGTCTTGTTGCGCCACCTCGGCAATTGCATGGTAGAAGCGCGGCGTGGTCGAGCAGAGGTAGTACTCATAGAGCGCCGTCAGCGGAATGCCGGCCGCCCGGAAACGCTCCACCTTGTCGTGCCAACGCTCGTTGATAGTGGTGTCGAAGACAGGGCGTTTATGGTTTTTGATGTAAGGGCAGTAGGAGGTGACAAAACCGGCGCGCGGTTTGACGGCCGACGGCTCTGTCAGGAAGAGGTAGGCACGGGTAGTGAGCGGCTTCAGCTCCGGGAAACGCTCTGTCAGGTAGTCGGAGACGGCGTTGACGAAGAGGGTATACTGGGTGGAGCGGAAGTTGGCATCTTCCGGCTTCACCTCACCACCATCCGGCAGTGGAATAGGAGCCTGACAGAGGTCGCATTCACAGAGCCCCCAGTTGTCGCCCTCGATGATACTGTGCAGCGCCGCTGATGCGTCCCAACCAGTTGGTCAGCTCGCTGGCGGCATATTCAAGCTGCCGCTGCGGTTGTGCCAGATCCAGTACGATCTCGACCTGTGCTACCCCCTCCTCCACCAGCGTCAGGGGCGCAGCTTGAGAAGTGGCCGCAATGGCGGCGCCAAGGGCGCCAAGCGCACAACAAATCAACTCTCTTTTCATCGTCTATTCTCTTTTCCAACCTTAAGGTCTGGCGGCAGGTGGTGGTCCACACGACTCACGCACAATAAGCGCTTTGTCCAACAGCAGATGTTTGACCGGTGCCAACGGCTGTTTCAAGCGCCGCCACAACAGCTCGGTCAACTGCCGGGCAATTTCGTCCGTCGGAGTGCCCAGCGTCGTCAGCGGCGGATTGGTGAGCGACCCGATCGAGACGCCATCAAAGCCGATCACTGAGAGCTCCTGCGGCACCCGCAGACCGAAGCAGCCCGCTACCGAAAGCGCCTGCATCGCCACGGTATCGTTACGACAGAGCAGAGCCGTGGGACGTTGCGCAGGCGGCAACGACAGCAGTTCGCCGATGCCCTCGCATGTCTTTGCCAGATAGTTGATCTCCTTGGAGTCAGAAACCCAGAGCAGCGGTTCAACGTTTACATACCCGGCCAAGACCTGATTTACATTCGCTTCCTGCTCCTCCCGGTTCATGTTGATCATGCCGAGGCGCCGATGCCCCAACTCCAACAGATAGATGAGGGCATTGCGTACCGCCCCCTTGCCATCACGACAGATGGAGTCGTGTTGCGGGTTACAATTCTCAAAAGTCACGACAGGAATCTCTGCCGGCACCCCTGACAGATCTTCATGGCAGGTGATAATGCCATCGACACCGCGTGAAATAACACTTTGAAAGGCGGCGTCGACGTCATCAAGAGAGTTCCAGAAGGCGGCCACACCGGCGTAACGCCGCTTTGTCAGGCGCGCCTGCAGCACGGTGAGCAACTCCGCATAGAGCAGCTCGTTGGGGTTGTGCAGCAAGAGACCGATGGTGTAGTGTTTGCGTGTGCGCAGAGCACGGGCGGTCAGGTTGGGTCGATAACCGAGCCGGTCGGCCATCTTCTTGACACGTTCTTCCGTAGTGCGGCTGATGCCGCCGGCTGTCGCCTTGTTGGAGAGGACGGTCGAAACCGTCGCTATACTGACTCCAAGTGCTTCGGCTATATCGCGCTGACTTACCATAATTAGATCTCAACTTTCTGCATCATTTAAACTGCAACAGAACATCTCGAATTTCTCCAGGGTTATTAACCTTTGCTTCATGCCAATGCCCAAACCCCTTGTGCTCATTTACGGCGGAAACCCACTCCTGCAAGTAGTGCTGCTTGACCCTGCTTGCTTCCGTCTCTTGCCCCTTAGTTTCGAGCACTAGCATATCTCCATTACTCAACCTGACTAGGAAATCAGGTCTGTATTTCTTAACAACACCCTCATGCAAGTAGAGTATTTCAAATCCCAAATGGTCATTTTTTACCCATGATTCGACTCTATCACTGTTATCCAACATAAATGCATCTGCGACCTCCCAAGTGCTGTCATAAACACAGACATTAATATGTGACTTCTTTGTGCGCTGACAAGGCTTTCCCGTGTACCATGTACGCATGTCACCCGTTGAGCACACAGGCCTGTCCCGATCGAACACCAGCAGGTTACGCTCTGTGTTCGTTTTCTTTACTGCCTCAAAGACATAATTTACAACCCGTGACATGTTAAGGGTAATAATCAGACGGCGGCGCAAATCATCCTGATAAAACAACGGCGGCGCAATGTTTATGTGATCTGTCCTGATAAAATCTTCAACAATTCTAACTAACTGTGCCAATAAAACCTCACGGTTGCCTTCCCAAGCTTGCTTCATTTGATCAAAGACATCACGTGCCGCCTCAAATACTATTCGTTGTTTCCTGAATTTACGCGCCAATTTTTCCAGCTCGATACGATCAATCTCCGAGACATTGGGTTTTCCATCTATAATTGGTGCCATTTCAGCAATTTGAACCGTTTGTGATGCATCCAGTTCCAAAGGCTTGACCCTTGTCCAATCCAACTCAAGCACTGGCTGAAAAACCTTGTCTATTCTGACAATATTCGGCCACTGTATTTCATGCTTTATCTTGGCTTTGTCCGGCTCTACTGCTGTTTTCGGCTCTGGCGGTGGCTGCGGCCCACCCTCTCCGCTCTCATGAGGCAAGAATGTAAACGGCACTCCAAAAATGTTTACATATTCCGGTCTGAACAATCCACTCTCTTTATCTACCTCATAAGATGTGCGGCGTAAGCCACGCCCCACCACCTGCTCACACAGTAGTTGTGATGTAAAAGCTCTCAACCCCATTATATGTGTAACCGTTTTGGCATCCCATCCCTCCGAGAGCATCCCCACAGAGATTACGTTTCTTACTTGTTCACCAGCCTCTCCTGCTTTGCCAACTGTGTCAACTATATGGCGCAGCCTCTCTGCCTGCTCACCTTTGGTTAATTGAACAGGTGCTTCCTCCTCATCATCAAAAACAGGAATATTGATCACATTGCTGCCATCTTCGACACCCTCAGCTTGCCCAAGCACCTTTGAATCAATATGCAACAAGTAGCTTTTGTCGCACAGTTCATCAATGTGGATACGCTTCGATTCAAAGGCATGACGCACCCTGGCGGCTGTCTCAGTACGGTTTGCCACCGTAATCATGACAGGCGGTGTCTTGAGTCCCGCATCGCTCCAAGCCTTAAAAGCCTCTAACCAATCCAACCCAAGCAGGTAATAGGCGTTTAGCACCAAGTCAGGCAATGGCTCTTCAGCTTTTGCCTGACGGTTAAGATCATCTTTAACCTCTGGGTCATTATAGATATGATATAAACGTGATTTATATGTCTTGGCATCGGGCACAGCATCATCACGTACAACAACACGCGGGGTCTTGACCAAGCCTGACTCAATCGCGTCATTCAAGCCAAAGTCGCTGACAATCCATCCAAATAAAGCCTCCTCGCTGCTTTTTTTGCCTGATGGCGTAAACGGTGTGGCTGAAAAGTCATAACAAGTCAGAATACCACGGGTTCGATGCAAACGATCCAGGCCGCCAATCCAAACCGTTGCTTCCTCGGCACTGTCCTTTAAATCGCGGGTTCGATAGTACTTGCCCTCAGCCTCCCAATTGACCCGCCATGCATGATGCGCCTCATCGTTTATGACCAGCAAATTTTGTGCGTTTGCCATGTCGCCAAGAATTTCACGTGTATAAGCCTCATCACTCTTGACACCACGTTTGTCAACACTGCGCTTTTTCTTAATCTGCTCTTCACTATCCCACGACAGCGCATGCCAATTGCGTATGATAATCTTGCTCTGATGCAACTTTTCAAACAGTGCCGATGGCACAACGTTAAATGCAGCATAATAATTATCCTCAGCCGAAGGCTGTAAAACCCCCAAGCGCTTGCGCACAGTCAAACCCGGCGCAATAATCAAAACATTCTTGGAAAACCGGGCATCTTGAGGTGAGGCAACCTTGTTTAATACCTGCCAGG
Organism: uncultured Lentisphaerales bacterium; assembly: GCA_964599645.1. Lineage (GTDB taxonomy): Bacteria > Verrucomicrobiota > Kiritimatiellia > RFP12 > JAAYLN01 > JAAYLN01. Next base: position 14,357 of record CAZRGQ010000005.1, read on the forward strand.
CAATTACCAGTGCCATAACAATCGTCTTGCCTGAGCCTGTTGCCATTTTACAGCATTGGCGTACAAAATCGCCTCCATCGCCAGGAATCTCAATACCTGTTTTATCTGCACTACTTGCCTCACAAAGCCAAATCAAAGTTTCTATGGCTTCAAGCTGACAGAAGAAGAAGCGCCTTTGGTCAAACTCCTCAGGGCTTTGCCAGTGCAACAGGAGGCGTTTTGTGATAGCGGTAACCCCGGGGTACCCAGCCTCGCGCCACGCTTTAACCCGTGACCTGATCGCATTTACCAGAGGTATCTCCACAAAGTGCCCCGGGTCATCATGCGTCTTGGATGCCTGTGAAGCTACGATGTACCCGGCTGGTCTTCTGCCCTCTTCCAATTTGAAGGATTGAGTCTCGCGCACATACTTCCAGTATTGTAACGGCTCAACATAGGGTGAGTTGATTATCAAACGGTCTATTTTTGTATGTGCCATCAATCCACCTTTTTCCATTCATAACAAACTGCCAGTTCATGTAGCATTTCAAAAGTGTCTTTATAAGTCACGTTGAATTGGCTGCATATATCAGGTATTGCAACACGCTTGTGTGATTGCGGTTGGGGCTGCTCATTGGTTACTACAGCCGCATCGTGCACCATGGCATAAGCTACCAGCCAGCCATCCGCATCAGTTGCAAATTTTGCTTTGGCATGGTCATAATACTGCGAATTGCGTTGTACCCACAACATAATCTGACTAAAAGCATTTATGACCTGCTCTGTTCCAGTATCCTCGAAAAAAGCTGGAGGCAAATCATTTTCAACCCACTGTACCAGATCGTCTGATTTACGGCCGCGTAAAAGCTCAGTCCGCACATGGTCTATGCTGCCGACAACCTCTGCTTCATGAAAATAAAGAAGGCTGTCCCAGAACCCCGGGCATATGGCAAAGGAGTAGTAGCGGTTTTTTGCCGTTATAAACACATCGGAGTCCAAGATATAAGATGCACTCTTGCTCATGGCAACACCACTCCCAGCCTGGATGCGTACTCTTGAAAAGCACCACCATGCAAGCCTGTAAGATCATAGGCATCCTTGAATCCTACCCGTCCCTCTTTGGCTGCATAAAAAACCGCCAAAGCAAACTGCTCACCAAGCCGCACATTCTGGCTGTTATAGAAGTTGCCTCCTTTGGAGCCAGCACGTTGTCTGCTTTCACGCTTTATGTAGTCTTGATAAAATTCAAAAAAGTACTCTTTGCTCACTAAAAGCAGATCCATGGCACGACGCCCTGCCACAATCGGACTGACCTTGAAGCGTCGGGCAAGATTCTCAAAAGGTGTCTCATCATATTTTATTTCAGACCAGCACTCCCTGAGTGTTTTTTCCGGCACCAGGAATTCGGCCGCCGCTTTGTTGCACCATGCTTCAATTTTTTGCTGAGGATACGCCCCAAGGTACGCATCCGAAAGCGCGCTTTCTCCCAACCAGACATGGGCCAGCTCGTGAGCCAAGGTGAACATTTGTGCCGATTTGCTGTCCGCCCCGTTGACAAATATCAGCGGTGCGTACTCATCGCAAAGCGCAAAACCGCGAAACTCATCAACATTGAGCACACGTTTTGTGTTGTTCCCCACAACCCCGTTTATGAAGGCACAAACCCCGATCTTTTCCATTGCAAGGCGCAAAGCACTGACAGCTTCCTGCCAGGTCCTTACACTTGCTGCCCACCCATCCTCAAAGCCGATTATCCGGCGCATCTCCTGTCCCACGCCCTGCGGAGAGTCTTTGACTGTGGCACTCCCCACAAACCCCAACGGTTCAGCCTCACAGGCTATCAACTCCTCACGCAGCCAGGCCTGCCGTCTCTGCATGGCATGAATTGTATCCAGCAGATTGGGGCTGGGAGAGCCTACCCACTGATTGTCCATGGTTCGCAAATCAGCCAGGTGCAACTGCTCAACAGGGGGCTCAGGCAGGAAGAAATACCCCAGTGGCACGTATGTTGCCTTTGCATACTCTTCCAACTGCCTGAAAGTTGGCAGTGCCTCGCCCCGCTCCCAGGCTGCAAGCCGCCGGAAGCGTGTGCCGAAATCGCCAGCATCACGGTCAAGCCGCTCACGTGCCCAGCGAATCATTTCCGGTTTAACCTTAATACGCTGCACCATGCCTACATCTCCAGTATCTTTAAACTCTCAATACCTCGGTCATCCACAATTTTGACCGCTACCCGTTTGTATTTGCCTGGTTCAAAGGGCAGGGATATCGTGCCGCGATAAGCCTCAATCAGATCATCGTCTATCTCGGCACTCAGATTCTTTGCCAGACGTGACCACCCCTCTTTTTCCCCTGCCATCGGGAAAAACACCTGTCTGGGATACAAGCTGCGGCCATCGTAATCGGTGTCCAGCATCCAGACCGCAATCTGGCTCTCATCACCCGACTCTATTTCACCTGTTTTGGTGTTGTAGTAGTCAAAGCCATGTACCTCGACCTCCCATTTATCACGGTCAGCACCGCGGGTAATGCGGCGTAGCATAACATCCGGCTGGCCAATCAGCCAGAATGACTCATTGCTGGCACGCTTTTTCTTGAGATCATCGGTCAGTAGGTCGGCATTCATCTGTGCTTTCAGCAGTGTCACACCCGGCCAGTTAATTTCATCAATATCTTTGGCAGCTTCCGGGTCAAACTGGAAAGCTGCAAAGACAATCAACCGCGGTTTGGGCACCAGCGTCTGCGCCTCCTCAATCGCCTGGGCAACTTGACGCTGCTCCAAAGGCGCATGATCCGGCCCAAATGAGACCACCACCCGTTGCGCCTCAGCCGCAGCGCCCTCCCTGACCCTGTCATGCCCATCTTTGTTGGGCCTGCTCTCGCCATCAGCATGTAGCCAGCGGCAACCCGGCAAAGGCTCCAGACGCGCAAACTTGATATGCTGCCCGGCCTTGGCCCTGATGCCGGTACGCAGCAACTCATCCCGCCAGTCGCCTTGCCGCAGCGTTTCACCACTGCGGGCAATTGTAGATGCGAAGTGCCCAGTCTGCTCCTGATCATAGAGATTGTCGCTGCTGCCACCATACTCCAGAATATTGTCCAGCGACTTCACTGCCGCTGCCGGCACCGCCTCTACCGTAAAAGGTCCGCTGACCCGCGTCTTTTTTTTGTCAACCAGTGGTTGGTCGTAAAGCACTTCCTGCGGTGCATGACGCGCAATCGCTGCATCAATTGCCGCTTGTGACATCCCCTCTTTTATATCGGGATTGTTGGCAATTGACTTGAGTGTTACATGCGGCACCGTTTTATACTTGAAGCCGCTCCCCACTCCTTCATTCGGGTGCGCCAGTTCAAAGTAGTCATATACCCCGGTCATCAAACGCTGCTTTGCCAAGGTCAACGCCACCCGCGATGTGTCACAGGTAATCCAGCGCCTGCCCCACTGCTCAGCCACAAAGGCAGTCGTACCACTACCACAGGTCGGGTCAAAAACCAGATCACCAGGATCGGTTGTCATGAGAAGGCAGCGCTGTACAGCAAGATTGCCGGTTTGAACTACATATATTTTTTGTGTGAATGTTCCTATTACAGTGTCATCCCACACGCTATTAATTGGCATAACAGGAAAATCAGTTTCATAGCGTTTGTATGCGAGAGTTTTACCTTGTGATATGATACGATTTGCATTTGCTAGAGTCCTCATACCGGCTTCATTAGTTGACCAATGTCGGCCTTGTGAAGGAAGAAAAAGTTGTCCATCAAATTCAAAATTAAAAGAACCGCTAGCTGTTTCGCCTTGTCCAGAAATATCCGATGCTCGAAACCTACGTCCTTTTGGCAATTCGACTTCGCCACGCATTTCTTCACCTGATAACCTTCGACAATTTCCTGCCTCTAGTTCTAACCAAGAAAAAGTACCCAGTTCAGTTCTTTCTTTTTTTGCTACAAACAACTGACGGTATTTTATTTTATTTTTATCTTTTGCGTACCATAATAGGTAATCAAAATTACTAGATAATAAGCTACCTGAAAAGCTAGCCGTTTTAATGAACGCAATTAGACTAATAAAGTTTTTTGCCCCAAACACCTCATCCAGCAGCTCCCGTACATGGTGTACGTTTTCATCGCTGATCTGGACAAAGATGCTGCCGCTCTCGGTCAACAGCTCTCTTGCCAGCAGCAAACGGTCACGCAGGTAGGTCAGATAGGAGTGGATGCCCAGCTCCCAGGTGTCGCGGAAAGCCTTGATCTGCTCCGGCTCGGCAGTCAGGTCCTCATCACGCCCCTCTCGCACATCGCGCTTGTTGACAAAGGGCTGGAAGTTGGAGCCATACTTGATGCCATAAGGCGGATCCAGATAGACCATCTGCACCTTGCCTGCCATCCCCTCTTTTTCCAGCAGGGAATTCATCACCAGCAGGCTGTCGCCTGCCACCATGCGGTTACTCCAGCCATGCGCGTGTTTGTAAAAGTCAATAGCCTGACGCAGCGGCTCATCACGCTCCACATCAAACAGCAGCATCTGCGCCGCGTCCTTGCTGCCATTGCGCTTTTTGACCGCCTCCATAATGCTACGCGGGTCAATACGCTCATGCACATGTAAAGAGACAGTTGGCACCTCAAAAGAGGTGTGCTCACTCTTGCCCGCCCATTGCAACTGCGGATCAAGGTGCGGGTCATAGGCATAACTCCTCGAAGCCCCGGCATCAGGGTCAGTATCAGGTGTTACCAATCCCACCGGAGGGTTATTGACCCGCTCTTTGTCCTTGTGCTCATACGACTCTATGGGACGCTTGGCACTCTCTCTTCTTCTAGCCATGATAACCTTTAAAATTAGTAAGCTGCTTCAAGCCCTGTCCCATACGCATTTTACATGTGGGTAACGCCAAAAAGTCTTGCACAAAACATCTTTAATGTCAACCCTGCTTGTAACTTTGCACCCATCTGCGTGCCAGCAGCCAGCCTGCCAGACAGCCGATCAGATGGGCTGAGTAGGCGATCTGCCCCCACCCTATCACGAGCTGCACCAGCGTAATCGCCATTACCAGCAAGGCCAAGGTGCGCGCCTGCAGCTTGAGCGGTATCACGAAGAAGAGCAGCACAAGCAGCTTGCGCCGCGGAGCCAGCGCCGCATAGGCGCCGATCAGACCGAAGACCGCCCCGGAGGCACCGACGCAGGTGCCGTAGGCTCCGATCGGTTGCTGCTCGGCCCAACGCTGTACCCACGGCCCCCAGAAACTGCCCGGCAGATGCTGCAGACCGAGCCAGATGGTCGGCTCCAGCCAGTTGAAGAGCATCCAGCCGAGACCTGCCACTACGGCGCTCACCAGATAGAGCTGCCAGAAGCGGCGTGTGCCCACCAGTGCCTCGACGGCCGAGCCGAAGAAGAGGAGTGTCACCATGTTGAGCGTCAGGTGCAACCAGGAGCCGTGGAGAAAGGCGTAGCTGAGCGGCTGCCAGAAGCAGCCGCTGCGCAACAGCGGCCAGTGGAGGCCGAAGATGTCGTAAATCAGTACGCCGCAGTTGAGCTCCTCGGAGTATTCCAGCCCGTGCAAGACGCTCAGTACGATTTGAACCGCGAGGGCGGCAATGGCAATAGCTTTTACCGCCGGCGTGAACTGTAGCCAGGGTGAAAAGCGCCAGGTACGACGCCAGCCCGCAGGAGGCGATGGAGCAGACTCCTCCGGGGCATAAGTTATCTCCACCTCACTCATCACAGGTTACGCCAGCGGCACTCCTCGTCGGACGGGCCCTCTTCATGTTCAAACATGTGACGCCACCGCTTCTGGAAGCGTAGTCCATTGCGTATCACGACGGCGGCGTTGTGGATCGAAGGCGAGCCCTGCGTGGTGGTGCTTTCGTCGTGATACATCTCGACTGTCGGCTCATACCACGCCTCCCAGCCGGCCTCGCGCAAACGGTAGCAGAGGTCAAAATCCTCAAACTGCACCGGATTGAAGGCCTCATCAAAACCGCCATGCTGCTCGATCAGATCACGCCGCACCATCAGTGTGGCGCTGATCAGCGCCTGCACCCGTGTGGCGCTGCTCCAGCGGGGATCATCACGCGGCTCGCCACGCCCGCGGAAGCAGACGCGACCACGTTTGGAGATACCGACGCCGGCGCACTGAATCAGATGCGGCGGCGCCGGATAGATCATCTTGGCGCCTGCCATCCCGGCGCGCCCGCTACCCAGGAGTCGGGCACGCAGGCGCGTGAGCCAGTTGCGTGTGGCGGGATAGACGTCGTTATCGAGAAAGGTGATCGAGGTGCCCTGCGCCAGCTCCAACGCCTGATTGCGTGCTGTGCTGCAACCGACGTTTTCACTGTTGTGTACGATCTGGCACGTCATGCCGGCTGCGGCCGCCAACTGCGGCAGCGCGGCATCGAGCCACTCGGCCGAGCCGTCGGTTGAGCCGTTATCGACCACGATCAATTCGGTCTTGCCCTCCAGCAGCGACCGCTCCACCAGCGCCGTCAGACAGTGGCGGGTCGTGGCAAGCTTGTTAAAGGAGAGTACTATCAGAGAATCGAGCATTTTTATTCAGAGACGGGTGGCCAACTCTACCGCCGCCGCCACAATGGCAGCCGCTCCCGGCATAATCGTCTCCTCCAGGCTTTTGGCTGAGGGTATTGGGGCGTCGGGCATCGTCAGACGTTGCACCGGAAAGTCGAGTTCACTAAAGGCGTGTTCATGCACCTGAGTGGCAATTTCGGCGGCAATGCCGCCGGTACGCGGTCCCTCCTCCACGATCAGGAGGCGACGCGTCTTGCGGGCTGAGGCTACCACCGTCTCGATATCGAGCGGGTTGAGCGTGCGCAGGTCGATCACCTCGGCTTCAATCTCCTCCTCCTGCAACATGAGTGCCGCACGCTCGGCCTCAAAGGCGGTCCACGACCAGCCGACGATGGTGATGTCGCTGCCGGTGCGGGCGATACGTGCCACCCCGAGTGGCAGCGGCATCGCCGGCACCTCCTCGACCTCCCAGCGCAAGGGGTAGAGGAGCTTGTGTTCCAGAAAGAGAGTCGGATTGGGGTCGCGGATGGCGCTCTGCAGCAGCGCCGAGGCGTCGGCGCCATTGGTCGGGGCCACGATACGCAAGCCCGGCACACCGAAGAAGAGACGTTCGAGCGACTGCGAGTGCGTCGCCCCATAACCACGCCCGGCTCCCAGCGCTGTCCGCACTACCAGCGGACAGGGGAGATTGTAGACGTACTTCAACTTGGCCGCCATATTGACGAGCTGGTCGACGGCCAAGGTGATGAAGTCCATAAACATGATCTCCACCACCGGCCGGGCGCCCGCGACAGCCGCACCGATGGCCGCACCGACAAAACCGGCCTCGGAGATCGGGGTATTGCGCACCCGCTGCGGGCCAAACTCGTCGAGCAGGCCGCGGGTAACGCCGAAGGAGCCGCCATAGACGCCGATATCCTCGCCGAGCAGCATGACAGAGGGGTCGCGGCGCAACTCTGCGGCCAGCGTCTCACGTAACATGGCGGCGGTGGTGAGCTGCTTCATGAGTAGACCTCCTGTGTCGAAAAATCGGGCTCCGGCATGGGACTCGCCTCGGCAAAGGCCACGGCCGCCGCCACGGCCTGACGGGCCGCTGTGCGCTCGGCCTCGATCCCTGCCGCATCAATTCTGCCGGCCGCCAGCAACTCCTGCTCCAGACGTACGATCGGCTCCTTCTGCCAGGCGGCCGCCTCCTCCTCACGGGTACGGTACACGCGGCGATCACCACGCGAGTGGCCCGAGAGACGATAAGTGCGGCACTCCAGCAGCGTCGGTCCGGCACCGCTCCGGGCCCGTGCAGCGGCCTCTGCTACCGCCGTTGCCACGGCTGTGACGCTGTTGCCGTCCACCGTCACCCCCGGCATGCCGTAGGCCGCCGCACGCCCGGCCACCGCTGCCACGCTCACACCGACACTGGCCGGCGTCGACATCGCATAGCCGTTCGACTCGCAGAGGGCAATCAGCGGCAGCTTCCAGAGCGCCGCCAGGTTAAAGCTCTCATGCAGCACCCCCTGACTCGAAGCGCCGTCGCCGAAATAGGCCACCACCACACGCCGCGAGCCTGCCTGTTGCGCCTGCAGCGCCACTCCGGTGGCAAAGGCCACACTGGCGCCGGTAATACCGTTGGTGCCATAGAAACCGAGGGAGGGCTCCATCATCATCTGGCTGCCGCCCCGACCGCGTGAGTAGCCGGTCGCCTTGCCGAAAAGCTCGGCCATCAGGCGGCCTGGCTCGGCTCCGCGCGCCAGAAAGTGTCCGTGCCCGCGATGGGTACTCGTGATGGCATCACACGGCTCCAGCGCTGCGGCCACCCCGACACAGGTCGCCTCCTGTCCGATACAGGTGTGTGCCGTCCCCATAATGCGTCCGGCGGCAAAGAGCTCCTCAACCGCCTCTTCAAAGCAGCGGATCAGCAACATCTGGTAGTATGCCTTATTCAGATTGATCATGCTTAGATTGTAGCAGATATCATGCCCTTGCGCTATAAGTTGCTCTCGGGCTCCCGATCTGGTATAAAGGGGTTTTTTAAGGCCTATTGTAACAAGGGAGAGATGTCATGCCTGAAGTTGGTGAGAAAGTGCAGTTGGCAATCGAAGAGGTTGCCTATCGTGGTCCCGGTATTGGACGTCTGGATGGTCTGGTGGTCTTCGTCGAGCGCGTAGCGCCGGGCGAATTGATTGAAGCCCAGATTACCCGCCGCCGCAAAAACTTTGCCGAGGCCACGTTGCTTCAAGTAATTACCCCGTCGTCCCACCGTATTCCCTCCTGCACCCTCCTGCCCGATGGCACGATCCAGCCCGGCTGCAGCTACGATTTTCTCGACTACCCGACTGAGGTCGAAGTCAAACAGCAACAACTGCTGGGACTGCTGCGCCACTGGCCAGGCGTCAAAGAGAAGGCTCTTGCCCCCTTCCCCTCGCCACTGCCGCTCAACTACCGCAACAAGATTATTCTACACGCCCAACGTACCGGCCGCGACCTCGCCACCCTCGGCTACTTTGCCGCCGACAACCGCACCGTAATCGATATCCCCAACTGCGCCCTGGCGCGTGACGCCATCAACTTCGCCTGGCAGGCGCAGCGTGATGAGGCGCGCCGCAAGCTGGAGAATGGACACTCGATCACACTGCGTTGGACACCGGCTGACGGTGTGCAGAGTTGGATCGACCAGGCTCCCACCGCCGCCGCCTTCCTCACCGAAGAGAGCCCCGGCGGTCAGCTCAAGGTTCCGGCCGGCGGCTTCTTTCAGGTCAACAGCGAAGTAGGCACCGCCCTTGCGCTGCAGGTAAAGGAGTGGGTCGCCGCCGCTGCTGCCGAGCTGGGCTCCCATACACTGCTCGATCTCTACTGCGGCGTCGGCGTCTTTGCCCTCAACTGCGCTACCGACTCTAGCAGCGATATCATCGGCATCGAGAGTCTCCATCCGGCCGTCGTCGCCGCACGCCAGAACGCCAAAGCCTGGCAGCGCAAGGCCACCTTCCACGTCGCTCGTGTGGAGGAGGCTGCCCGCAACACCTTCGGGCTCAGCGATCAGAGCCGCACCATCGCGATTGTCGATCCTCCCCGCCGCGGCCTCGATCCGACTGTGACCAATGCCATTGCCAAGAGCACGATTCCCCACCTGATCTACGTCGCCTGCGACCCCGCCACAATGGCACGTGACCTCAAACGTCTCGAACCGCACGGCTATCAGATCAGGTCGCTTAGGATGTTCGACATGTTCCCCCGCACGCCCCACTTCGAAAGCGCCGTCTGGCTCAGCCGCAACTAATCACATTAGGCGCCTGATAGAGTCAACTGGAGGGCGAACCTGCGGTGAGCCGCTAGAGCAATCGAAAGCGCACAGGCAGGTGGCATCCCACAAGAGACACTCAGCTCAGGGACTATGGTTTCTGCTGAAGTTGTCCGCCGGCATTCAGGCAGAGTCGGCCGAGGGGAGTCGGCAGCTCGTCGCCGACCTCCAGGAGGTTGTCATAGCTTGCCTCAGCGCTGCGCCCGGGCGGACCGAAGAGCAGGCAGCCGGTGGTCTGGCGCAACTCACTGCCAACTTCGCTTCCAGGCGGAGTAGCAACCGTAACCACCACACAGTGCAGATGACAGTGGTTGGCTGCCAGCCAGTCGCAGACCTCATCGAGCGAACCGGGATCGACCGCCACTGCTGTTGTGCCATCGTTCAGCAGATACCCACCCTGCAACAGCTCATGGCGCGCCACTCTGCTCAGGTCGGCCAGCAACTGCTCCGCCGGGGTATAGTGACCTTTGCTGTGATTACAGTCACGGCAGGCCGGCACCACGTTGCCGCGCACACTCCGGCCGCCGCGCGCAACCGGCACGATATGGTCGAGCGTCAGCTCGGACGGTGCAAACGCTCCGTCGCAGTAGTGGCAGCGCCCTTTGGCAATCTCTCCCTGCCACCAGCCTGAGGCGCGCAGTTTCCGGGCACGCTCGCGTTCGCGTGCTACATGGGCGGCATCAGGCCGCAGATCGATCCAGTCGTTATTCACAGTCAGAAACTATAGCTCAACTCCCAGCGGGCAAACCAGGAGTTTTGGTTGACGTTGTAGTAGCTGCCGGGGTCGAGCAGTTCACCCACCAGATGCCCCACCAGCCGATCCTCGCGGTGCAGTAGCCCCTTGCCCAGCGGGAAGTCGTAACGAGCCGTGAAGAAGTTGCCACGCCGTGCGCCGCCGCCGGGACCATCCTTCTCGTCGGCATAGAGGAGACCGGCAGTCACCTTTATCTGGTGGAATTTGTCGCAGGCCAGCGAAGCTGCCACATGGGGATAGACAAGATTGCTATAGTAGCCGGCCTTTTCGGCATCCCAGGCGTAGATGTAGAGCTCGCTGAACTGGATAAAACGCGCCCAGAGCGGATTCCACCCCTCCTCCTTCTCTGTCTCCGGATCGTCACCGGAGAGGTAATAGAGCGCGGTTGTCACTTTGGGAGCAGCTCCGTCGGCCACTTCAAAGGGGAGTGTGACGGTGGCGCCGCCGTAGGCCATGCAGGCGCTGATGTCGCGATAGTCGTCGGTGGTGCCAAACTGCCAGGCGCCTTCGAACTCGAAGCTGAGATGGTCGTTTACCCTGGGCAGCAGCCGGGCGCCGAGCGTCTGGGTGCGTCGCCCCGGATTGCGGACCGGTGCCAGCGGCTCTCCACCGAAGCTGTCCCAGCGACTCTCGTCTTTAACCAGGAAGTAGAGCTCCGTCGGCATGCTGGTGTTGCGCAGCAGGCGTGCATAGAGCCCTCCCCCGCTCTCACGCATCTTGTTGTGGTACTTGTCGAAGCCGGTATTGTCACGATCATAGTGACCGATTTCAAGGCGTGCTTCAGGTTTGTTGTAGATGCCGAGGAGATCGATGGAGTTATGCTCATCTAAATGCAGGCTCAGCTTGATGGCATCCATAAAGATGGTGCGCGAGCCATCTTTGGGGGTTCCCTCCAGAATCAGGCGTCCGGCGCCGTAGATCAAATCCTGCCGCCCCAGCCGCAGGTCGAGTTTGCCGTCAAGCAGCCCTTTGGCATCGAAATAGAGTTGGTCAACAACGATCTCGTCGGGCCAATCCCAAGGCGAAGGGGCATCGGGATCGATGTAGTGACGAAACTCATTGGCCAAACGCCCGGCAAGGGTAAACTCCTCCCAGGCAAGTGAACCCCAGAGGCGGGGCCGGATGCGAAAGTAGTTGTTCTTGCCACCCCGCGTTACAGCAGGCGGATCGGCGATAATCGGAATGTTGTCGAAAATCTCTTGTCGAATACGCAGGTCGCCGCCCCAGGTGGCACGCCAGGCGCTACTCTCTACTTCGCCCTCAGTCCCGGCCCCGGCCATCAAGGCTACGACGCCGATGCCGGCCAATCCCAGTAATAGCCTCTTCATGCTCGCTCCTTCTCTACCGGTTAAACAACTCCACCCGTCGCGATGGAGTCATGGCAGTATGGCACAGATGCTCGGGGGCTGTCCAACTATAATTGCCAAAGGGGTAATGATTTGTCATAATGTGCGCCATGAAGCGGCTAGAACTACTCGATACCACCCTGCGTGATGGTGCCCAGGCGGAGGGCATCTCCTTCTCTGTGCAGGACAAGCTCGCCATCGTCAAGACTCTCGACAAATTGGGCATCGCTTTGATTGAAGCCGGCAACCCCGGCTCCAACCCCAAAGACCTCGCCTTCTTTGCCGAGGTGGCGGCCCGCCCGCCCCAACAGGCACGCCTGGCAGCCTTCGGCGCCACCTGCCGTCCCGGCCTCGATCCGGCTGCTGATGTCAACTTGCAGTCGCTGCTCAAGGCCGATACCGAAGTGGTGGTGATCTTCGGCAAGTCGTGGGACCTTCATGTCACCGAGGTGCTGCGCACCAGCCATAAGGAGAATCTGCGCATTATACACGATACTGTCGCCTGGCTGGTGGCAGCCGGCCGGCAGGTCGTCTTCGATGCTGAGCACTTCTACGATGGTTGGAAGGCGTCGCCCGACTACGCCCTGCAGGCGCTTGATGCCGCCATCAGCGGTGGCGCCGCTGTCGTCTGCCTCTGTGAGACCAACGGCGGTGCCTTTCCCGCTGAGGTGACGCACGGCACGGCGGCGGCCGTGGCGCATGTGGCCGGACGTGCTGCCGTCGGTATCCACTCGCATAACGACGCCGGACTCGGTGTTGCCAACGCTCTGGCAGCCGTGGCAGCCGGAGCCACCCATCTTCAGGGAACCTTGATCGGCTTTGGCGAACGCTGCGGCAACGTCAACCTCACTACACTGATCGCCAACCTGCAGTTGAAGCTCGGCTATACCTGCATCCCTCCCGAGCGCCTGCCGACCCTGACCGCTGCCGCACGTCGCGTGGCCGAGGTAGCCAACATCATCCTGCCCGACGACATGCCCTTTGTCGGACGCAAAGCCTTTGCCCACAAGGCCGGCATGCACATGGATGGAGTCAAAAAATGTTCGATCTCCTTTGAACATGTAACGCCGGAGAGCATCGGCAATGAGCGCCGTTTTCTGATCAGCGAGGTGGCCGGACGCAGCGCGGTGGTCGATCGCATCCGTGAACTGGCACCTGAGATCACCAAGGACGACCCGGTAGTGGCCAAGGTGGTCAAGCGCCTCAAAGAGTTGGAGAACGAAGGCTACCAGTTCGAGGGGGCCGATGGCAGCTTTGAGCTGCTGATCCGCAAAGAGCTGGGACTCTACAAGCCGCTCTTCAAGCTGGAGCGCTTCCGGATCATCGGCGAACGCCCCGCTGCCAGCCCCGGCAACGGTTCGGTGGCAATGGTCAAGGTGATCGTCGGCGGTGAAGAGGAGATTACGGCCGAAGAGGGCAACGGCCCCGTCGATGCCCTCGACAAGAGCCTGCGCAAAGCCCTCTACCGCTTCTACCCGCGACTCGCCGAAGCCCGCCTCAGCGACTACAAGGTACGCGTACTCGACGGTAGCGATGCCGCCTCCTCCAAGGTGCGTGTTCTGATCGAATCGACCGACGGCAAGCGCGTCTGGAGCACCGTCGGCGTCTCGACTGACATCATCGAGGCGAGCTGGGTAGCCATGGTCGATGCTATCGAATACAAGTTGACCTACGACAGCGCCGAGTTTCTCCAGGAGATGATGCAGAGCGTTCAATCTAGCGCCCAACAGGAGTAGCTGCTACCAGCAGAGGCCGACATGCAGAAGTTTTTCATCTATGGTGCCCCCGGCAGCGGCAAGAGCACCCTCGGGCAGGCGGTGGCGCACCATCTGGCCCTCCCCTTCCACGACCTCGATGCGGTGATTGAACAGGAGCAGGGGTGTGCCGTGCGTGAGATTTTTGCTGCGTCCGGCGAAGCCGCCTTTCGCACGCTGGAGCAGCAGACGCTGCAACGCCTGGCCACTGCCCCCAGCGAGGCCGTCATCGCCCTAGGGGGCGGTGCCCTTCTCGATCCCGCCAGCCACGCTCTGGCCGCCGCCCATGGCACGATCCTTCTGCTCGATACCCCGCTGGCGATTTTGGAGCAGCGCACGCACCAGGCGCCGGGGAGTCGTCCGCTACTCACCGGCGCTCACAGCACCGCCACAGCGCTGGCGGCGCTGCTGGCGCAGCGGGAGGCGCACTACCGCTCCTTCCCCTTGCGTATCGACGGTAGCAGTGACGACCTCACGGCCAAGGTGGCGGCCGCCGCAGCCGCCTTCGGCGCCTTCCGGATCAGCGGCATGGGAAGTGTCGCCACTACCGTCCGGGTCGGCAGCAACCTGCTCAGCAGCCTTGGTCGACGCCTGACGGCCGACGGTTGGCAGGGCCATGCCCTGATCGTAGCCGATAGCAATACCGTATTGCCTTACGGTGAAGTCGTCCGCGACTCACTGCAGCAGGCCGGTTGCCGGGCGCAGCTTGTGACCATACCCGCCGGCGAGAGTGAAAAAAACATCACCACGCTGACGACCCTGTGGCAGGCCTGCCTCGCGGCCGGCATCGATCGTGGCGGCACACTGGTTGCCGTTGGCGGTGGCGTGGTTGGCGATCTGGTCGGCTTTGCCGCTGCCACCTGGATGCGCGGTGTACGTTGGGTAGGTATCCCCACCACCCTGCTGGCGATGGTCGACTCCAGCCTCGGCGGCAAGACGGCTATCGATCTGCCGGCCGGCAAGAACCTGGTGGGCGCCTTCCACCCGCCGACACTGGTAGTGGCTGACAACACCACGCTGGCGACTCTGCCTGAGGGTGAACTGCGCAGCGGTGCCGCCGAGGCGATCAAACATGGCGTCATCAGCGATCCGCAACTCTTCGCTGACTTTGAAGCCGCCACCGCCCCCTGGCAGGCTGCCGACTGGAGAGTGCCGCGCCTGGCGCAGGCCATGGCCGTCAAGGTGGCCATTATCACAGCCGATCCCTACGAGCGCGGTATCCGTGCCGCACTCAATCTGGGCCACACGCTGGGGCACGGCATCGAACTCGCCTCACACTTCGCACTGCGCCACGGCGAGGCTGTCGCGATCGGCATGGTGGCCGAAGCACGGCTGGCAGAACAACTGGGGCTCGCCCATGAGCCGGGGCTGAGCAGGCGCCTGCAGCAAGTATTGGCAGCCCACGGCCTCCCCACCACCCTGCCCCCCGGCATCAGCCTTGAAGATATTGGGCAGGCGATGCTGCACGACAAGAAGAACGAAGCCGGCACACTCCGCTTCGCCCTGCCATGCGCCATTGGCGAGGTACACACCCGCGTTACAGCCACGCCCCAAGCCGCCCTGGCCGCCCTTAAAGCCTGATTATCAACTATTATCAACAGTAGTTAATAATTTAGTTTATAGCTTGATTTATCATCTCTTTACATCTTCCATATTGCTTAATACCAATAAAATAGATAGAAGCCAAGCGCCTGTCAACAACTTGATAATTAACTTGATAATCAACAGCTTGTTGACAGCCACCCTAATAGAGAGGGGCCAAACAGAGGGGAAAGCAAATAGAGGGGACCAAATTAGAGGGGACAGGGAAACAATTCAAATAGAGGGGACAGGGAAACAATTCACTCTCTAGCTTGACCAGCTTGACCATGTCACCAAAAGAGTTGCCTGCGCGATTGCCGCCGAGCCACCACCTGCGCTATAATCCTCCAACCGTGAAAGCCTGCCACTCAAAAAAATCTCCGCTGCTGCGACTTGCGCTGCTGTTGCTCCTCTGCACCCCGGTGGCCGTGGTGGCCGCTACTACCACGCCGGTGGTGGTGATACATGGCCGCCGCTCGCTGCCGACAGAGGGCGACAGCCGCTTTGCCGCTGCGCTGGGTCGTCATACCGTGCGCTGGTTTCGCAGCGGTGGCATCACGGCTGAGCTGCAGGACGACACCAACCTCGCGGCAACCTTGCGTCAACGCAAAGTGGCGCTACTGGTGCATTGCGATGCCCTGCAGGCCGACCAGTTGCAGGAGTTGCAGCGCTTTGCCGGCGGCGGTGGCACTCTGATCGTCTGCTACTCCTCCTCGCCCGGTCTCGCCAAACTGATGGGTGTCAAGGTGGGCGGCTACCTCAAACCGCCCGCCGGCACCTTCGCCACCATGCGCTTCAATACCAACCGGCCGCCCAATACCCCCACCGCCATCCGGCAATCTTCACCCAATATCTTCAGCGCCACCCCTCTGCCGGGCGAGTCGACCCTGCTGGCTGAGTGGTACGACCGTCAGGGCAAACCAACCGGTGAGGCCGCCTGGCTGCAGGGCAGACATGGCTTCTGGATGACGCACACTCTGCTGGGCGATGGTGATGCAGCCGCCAAAGCACGACTGATTGTGGCGCTGGCGGCCGGACGCCACCCCGAGCTCTGGCTCCCGGCGGCCGAAAAGCGCCTGGCGGAGGCGGCCAAAGTCGGCCCCTGGCAATGCGCCGCCGATGGTCTGGCCACGGCCAACGCCATCAGCGGCACCAAACGGCGCAACGCCGCGCTACAGGCTGTCCGGGAGGCGCTGGAGGCCGAGGAGGAGGCGCGCAAGCTGCTGGAGGCCGGACGCGGCGCCGAGGCCTGGCTCTTGAGCCACGAGTTGGAGCAGCGTCTGATGGCGGCCTACGGCCACATGCAGCAGCCGCTCAAGGGTGAACTGCGGGCGATTTGGGACCACTCAGGGCAGGGACTCTACCCCGGCGACTGGCAGCGCACCTGTCGCGAGCTCAAGGCTGCCGGTATCTCCGACATTCTGGTCAACGTAGCCGCTCCCGGTTTTGCCCACTGTCGCCTCGATGCCCTGCCGCGCTCACCGCTCTATGAGAGCGAAGGCGACCAGCTCGCCGCCTGTATCGCCGCGGCCCGCCCGCTTGGCCTGCGGGTACATGCCTGGCTTATCGCCTTCAGCACCACTCAGGCCACGGCCCACCGCATGTCGCTCTTTACAGCACGCAACTGGCTGCTGCTTGATACTCAGGGGCGCCCTACCCCCTGGCTCAACCCCGCCCATCCTGAAGTGCAGACGATGCTGGTAACGGCGGTGCAAGAGCTCTTTGAGCGCTACCGGATCGATGGCATCCATCTCGACTTCGTGCGCTATGCCAACCTCTATGAGAGTATGGGGCCCGACACGCGGCGAGCCTTTGAGCAGTCACGCGGGGCAGCCGTGCCCGGCTGGCCCGAAGCGGCTCAAAAAAACCCGCTCCACGACGAACTGGTAGGCTGGCGTGTGGCCCAAATCAGCGACTTTGTGGCTGCCGTGCGCCGGGTACAGCGTGAAAAGGCGCCGGGGCGCCTCGTCACGGCGGCGGTCCTCGGCAAATATCCCTCATGCGTGGCGGCAGTCGGCCAGGATTGGGAGAGCTGGATTGAGCAGGGCTATGTCGACTACCTCATGCCGATGAACTACACCGAGAGCTTCAACTTTTATAACGAACTGGTGAGCCGGCAGAGCCGCACCCGTTCGCTAGCGCGTCATCTGGTGGGCGGCATCGGCGTTACGGCTGCCGAGAGCCGGCTGACGGCCGATCTGGTGATCGACCAGGTCAACCGCCTGCGCACGGCCCGTGCCGCCGGTTTTGCCCTCTTCGACCTCAACCCAACTCTGGCAAATGAGATCCTGCCCATCTTGAAGCTGGGCTTGACCGCACCGTAGGCTATCCTTACAAAAACGGCTGCAGCAGCCGCTCCAGTTGGTCGCGTTTGGCTGCCAGAAGCGACTGGTTGTCGGCTTCGATAATCAGGCGCAGGTAGGGCTCGGTGTTGGAGCGGCGCAGGCTGACCCACCAGTCGGGATATTCGAGCCGGTAGCCGTCGAAATCGAGCATACGCTCCGGTGTGGCCGCCTGCAGCAGCTCCTGCACGATACTCTCGAGCACTGCCAGGCTATTTTCAACGCGGTAGTTCAACTCGCCGGTATTGGCCACAGCGTTGCAGGGTTCGAGCAACCGGCTGAGCGTCAGGCCGCGCTCCTTGGCCGCTGCCACTTCACCGAGCGCGATCAGGGCGGCCAATTCGCCGGAGTCGCACCAGAAGAAGTCGCGGAAGTAGTAGTGACCGGCCAGCTCGCCGCCGAAGATAGCGCCCAGTTCACGCATCTTCTCCTTGGCAAAGGCGTGCCCCACCTTCCACATCGCCGGTTTGGCGCCGGCCTGCTCCAATTGCCGTGTGACAACTCGAGAGGTGCGGATATCCTGCAGGATCGTAGCGCCCGGCTGTTGTTGCAAAAAGGGGTGTGCCAGCAGCGGGATCATCTGATCGGGCCGGACAAAGTTGCCTTTTTCGTCGATGAACATGACGCGGTCGACGTCGCCATCGAAGATCACGCCGAGATCGAGCTGTTGTCCGAGCACCGCCCCTACCAGCGGCTCACGTGCCTCGGCTTCAAGCGGATTGGGCGAGTGACTGGGGAAGCTGCCGTCGGGGGTGTCGGCCAGAAAGAGCGGCGTAGTGCCGAGCAGCGGCTTGGCCGTAAGCGCCGCCAGGCCATCGGAGCAGTCGACCGCCAGCTTGAGGTTCTCAAAGGGGCGTTGCCAGGGACGCAGGAAGTAGAGAAACTCTTCTAGGCGAGAGACCTCGCGCCGCTGGCCGCGAGTTGCCACAGGTGGCGGCTGGTGGCTCCTGGCCACCAGCGCCTCAAGCTGCTGCAGGCCAGTGTCGTAGCCGACGGGGCGCGCTTCGCGGCGCGACACCTTGAAGCCGTTATAGGCGGTCGGGTTGTGTGAAGCGGTGATCTGGATCGAGAGGTCGTAACCATGTTTGGCTGTCAGGTAGTAGACCATCGGAGTCGACGTCAGGCCGGCGATATCGACGTTATAGCCGGCATCCTGCAGACCGCGGCAGAGGGCTTCGCAGAGGGGTGGCGAAGAGGGGCGCATATCGCGTCCGAGCAGGGCGCGTTTGCCCAGCACCACCTCGGGCAGACGGCGTCCGATCAGGTAGGCGCGCTCCTCATTCAACTGCTCGGGATAGATACCGCGGATGTCGTAAGCTTTAAAGATCGTGGCCATATCAATTCAGAATCAGGAGGTAGCCACCGGCGCGCCCGGGGCGTCCCAGCGAACGGATAAGGGGTGAGCTGAGATCGGCCTCGTCGAGGCTGTTGGTGCTGCTGCCGAAGGCCTGAATCAGCGAGGCGGCCACTTCATTGCCGCCGGTCTGGTGCTTTGCCACCATCCAGGCGCCGATAGCGCCGCCGATCAGCAGGGAGCAGAGCAGCGCCAATGAGAAGGTGCTGATGCCGATCGTCATGCGCCCGGCAGCGCGATCGGCCAGCAAACGCCTCTCTTTCTGTTTGTCGCGCTCGGCCGTCCAACGCTCGCGCTCCAGAGCCAGCCGCTCGCGTTCGATCTGAATCTTCTCACGTTCCAGCGTCAGTTCGTCGAGTGGGCCCGGCTCAGTGGGGGACGGTGCAGGCTTGACAGCAGGGGTTTGTTCTCGCGTCATGACAGGCTCCTGAGGTGGTCAGTAGTTGAGGCGGCTGCCGCCGATATATTCGCGCAGGATCGAGTCGCCGGGAACATCGTCGGGGGCCAAGGCGACAAAGTGGTGCAGGATACCACTGAGGCGCCGCGCTTCAGAGTATTCGGGATCCATCGGTTTCACCTCGTTGAGGAGGGCGGCCGCATAGGGTTTGAGGATCGCCAGTTCATAGTCGAGCGCCGAGTTGAAGACGGCATCGGCGAGGTGCTGGAAGGGGAAGATCCAGCGGTCTTCGCCGCGACGTACCGAGGGCCAGCGACGCAGCGTCTGCAGCGGAGCGTGTTTGCGGAACTGGTTGTCGCGCACCATGCGGCGCAGCAGCCGGTTGTCGGTGGTGGAGATGCGACTGTTGTAGTCGAGCGCCAACTGCGTCAGGGCGCTGATGTAGATCAGAAATTTGAGCCGGCGCGGTATCTCGCTGGTTAGTTCGGGATTGAGCGCATGAATCCCCTCGATCACAAGGGTCTGATCGGGAGTGATGATTGTCGGTTCGGGACGCTCTTCACGCTGTTTCGTCTTGAAGTTGAAGAGGGGCAGATGTACCGGCTGACCGTCGAGCAGTCGAGTCAGGTCACTATTGAGCCGCGGCAGATCGAGGGCGTGGAGATGCTCGTAGTCGAGATTGCCGGCGGCGTCACGCGGATTTTCATCATCGCCGACAAAGTAGTCGTCGAGCGAGATCATGTGGGGGTTGCAGCCGTTGACGCGCAGGTGGGTCATCAGACGGATAGCCATCGTCGTCTTGCCGGAGGAGGAGGGTCCGGCGATCAGAACGAGGCGGGGGCGCCCATTGTTATGGTTTGAGATGCGATCGGCAATCTCTGCCAGCTTCTTGTTATGGAGCGCTTCGATGGTGCTGATCAGTTCGGCCGAGCGCCGGTCGGCAATCGCCTGGTTGAGCTCACCAACCGTCGTCACCCCCATAATGCCGCCCCAGGCGATATGCTCCTGATAGACCTTGATCAAGTGCGGTTCCGGCGTAAAGGGGGCGATCGTGGCAGGATCGCTGACGGTCGGGAGACGCAGCACAAAGCCCGACTCGTAGGGCGTGAGGGCAAATTTGTCGAGCAGGCCGGTCCGGCAGACGAGCGGCTCGTGGCGCATATCACAATAGTCGCGGCAACGCATCAGGGCGATGCAGGGCGGGTTGCGGTAGGCGAGCAGGTGGAGTTGATCGAGTTGGCCACTCTCCTTGAGATTGTCGATGGCCTCATGGTAGGCGACGAGCCGCACGGTAATGGGAAGATCGGCAGCGACCAGCTCGCGCATGCGCTGTTCGATGGCTGCGACGGTTTCGGCTTTGGCCCGGCTCAGTTCGGCGGGCCACTCGACGCTGCAGAAGAGTCCCTCTCCGATCGGGTGACGCACCCGGAAGGCGAGCGCGGGATAGAGCTCATGAATTGCCATGCCGAGCAGGAAGGTGAGCGACCAGCGGTAGACCCGCCAGCCATCGTTGTCGGCCAGCGTCAGTAGTTCGACGGTACCGTTGTAGGCGATCCGTTGGCAGAGGGCGACAACGTTATTGTTGAGGCGTACGGCCAATACCGGCAGTCCGTTCTCCGCCTGCGCTGGCACAACTTCCCCGACGGGGGTGCCGATAGCCACCTCTTGCGGTGGCCTGGTGGCAATTTTAAGTTTGGCAATCCCGTTCATCTTCAAGCTCCTAGTTGATGCGTTGCAGCATCTGTTGCGCCAGATTCACAAGCGGCTCGACAGGCCCCGGCAGTCCGGCAAGTTGTGCCAAAGCGGCATCGGTCGCGGCGGCGGCAACCCGGCGTGCCTCAGCCGGAGTCCAGAGCATCAGGCAGCTTAACTCCGGCTCCTCATCCACCTCCGGCACAGCGGCGTCCAGAAGATCATCGATAATCTGAAAGGCGTGTCCGAGGTGGCTGCCAAAGCCTCCAAGCTGCTCCACCTGAGCAGCCGTAGCGCCACCGCCCAACGCGCCGAGGCGCATCGCGGCGCGGAAGAGATCGGCCGTCTTGTGTTGATGGATGTAGTCGAGCGTCGCAGCATCGATCACCCGCTGCCCGGCGGCAGCGATATCCTCTACCTGTCCCCCGATCACGCCACGCGGACCGGCCGCCGCCGCCAGCTCTGCCACCCAACGCATCGCCAGTGCCGGCGGGGTGGTTGGATCGGCTACAAGTCGCTCAAAGGCGAGCGTCTGGAGGGCATCGCCCACCAGCACGGCCAGCCCCTCGCCATACTTGGCATGCACGGTCGGCTCGCCACGACGCAGCAGGTCGTTATCCATGCAGGGGAGGTCGTCGTGAACCAACGTGTAGGTATGCAACAGCTCAACGGCCACTGCCGCCGGCAGCGCCGCCTCCCACTTACCGCCAACGGCCTCGGCTGCCAGCAGGGTGAGAATCGGACGCAGCCGTTTTCCGCCCACCAGCACGCTATAGCGGATCGCCTCGTTGAGGCGGGCCGGGCGCTCCCCCTGCGGCGGCAACGCCTCACGCAGAGCGGCCTCAACACGAGCCTGGCACGTTGCAAAGTGGGAATCGCCAGCCATACCCGCTCCTACTTGACGGTGTAGCGCGTCGCCTTGGTGAGCGCCTTCCAGAGCTGCTCCGGCGTGGTGGCCGCCATCAGGGCGGTGCGGTTCTGCTCCTTGAGAAAGGTGGTGGTAAGTCCGGCCATCAGCCGCAGGTAGAAGGCGCTTACGGCCGTCGGAATCACGAAGAAGCAGATGATATTGGCGCTATGTTCGGAGTCGAAGGCGACGCCCTGCTCGCTGGTGCCCATGGCCAGAGTAAGCCCGCCACCCTCGACGCCTCTGACGTGTGGAAAGGCAAGCCCATGCTCCATACCGGTGCTGAGGATGTTTTCACGCTCGATAGCGGCGCTGGCCAGTTTCTCGGCGTTATCGATAAAGCCGGCGACCTGCAGACTGTTGGCCAACTCTCTGATCGCTTCATCACGGCTGGTAGCCGCCATATTGGGCAGCATCAATGAGGAGGCAGTAAAGCGCGCGATGCCCGAACGACGCGGCTCGGAGCGCGCCTGCGCCTCGCCGACCCACTGCGCTGCATCGGCTGATTCGAAGAGTATGCGGGCGCAACTGGGGCATGTCTGGACATCCTTCAGCTTGCGCACCGCCTGCACATGGCTGGTGGGCAGACGCATACCGCAGATGGCACAGGTGTTGTTGTGCATCGGCGCCATAACGATATGGTCTTTCTTCAACAGCCGCTGGACAAATCCACGAATTTGCAGCGGCAGCTCGTTGGTCATCTGGCTGATGTTATCACTCAACCGTGTCAAGTGGCTGCCATCACCCGAAGCGCGGTGCTCATCGAGTATCAATACCAGCTCTTGCAGTTGTTGCAGTTGATTGATCAGGCTCTGAATGTTGGTTCCAGGTTCGCTCATGATAAATTTCCTTGTGTGCTTCGTTTTACCCCTGTATGAGGCAAATGTCAACCAGAATCAAAAGACGACCGTAATGGCGCTATCTTTTTCCGGGCTTTAATGTTACACTCACATCATTGACTGTGGCTGTGCGGTGGGGTTGCCTGCATGGTAACAGAGGTAATAGTATGACTGTAACCACTGAAAGCGAGTATTGTCAACCACGGGAGAGAGAGAGATGAGTCGCAGAGTAGCGGTATTGGGCGCAGGCGGTATCGGCCGTCACCACGCCAACTGGTGGAATCTTGAAGGGGCCGAGGTGGTCGCCATCCTGGGCCGCAATGAAACCAGCGTGGCCGCCAGTGCGGCGCGCCTAAAAGAGATGTTCGGTTTCAGCGGCGCATGTTACACAAAACTGTCGCAACTGCTCTCTGAGGTGCGCCCTGAGATTGTCGATGTCGCCACCCCGGCCCGGCTCCACTATCGACAGGTAGACCAGGCGTTGCGCGCCGGCTGCCATGTCTTGTGTGAAAAACCGCTGCACTTCGATCACCACGTGGATGAGGCCACACTGCTGAGTCAGGCCGAGGCGCTCGTCGAACTGGCCCATGATGCCGGTCTGCTGCTGGGGCTCTGCTCCCAGTTTTCAATTGCCGCCCGCACCTGTGCCGCCCTGCGGCAGGAGCGTACACCAGCACCGCTGCAGCGGATTATCATGGAGCTGCGCTCACCGGAACGCGGACGCTCCCCCAACCCGGCACAGACCTGGATCGATCTCGGGCCGCACCTCATTGCAGCCCTGCAGACGCTCCTGCCCGGCCACGAACCGGCCTGGCAGACCCTTAATGTGGCACGGGAGGGGCATAACGCCGCCTTTTCCTTTGAGATGGCGGGCAGCAGAGGTGTGGCGGTCGAATTGCAGGTTGGTTTTACCAACAGTAAACCGGCCAATGTCCGTCGTATTACGCTGAATGAAACCACCTTTGACCTGATCGGCGAAGCCGGCCCCGACGGCCATTTCCGCATCCGCTACCGCTCCAGTGCCGGCGACGACAGCGCGCAGGAGGATCCGATGCGCCTCCTGCTCCGGGAGTTCCTGGCCGGCACACCGCCGCTTGATGCTACAGCGGCCCTGCTCAATCAGCGCTGGCTGCTGCACCTGCTGCTGGCTTTGCGCTGACCATAGGTGCCCCACCCTCACGGCTCGCTATTTTCTGCTGCGACGTTCAAATTCGCGGGCAAAATCGCGGTAGGCCTGCGCCCCTTTGGAAGAGGGGTCGTAATCGATAATCGGTTTGCCGAAGCTGGGAGCCTCGCTCAGACGCACATTGCGCGGGATAACGCTCTCATAGACCAACTTCCCGAAGTGCTGCCGCACCTCGGCCATCACATCCTGCGCCAGACGGGTGCGCCCGTCAAACATCGTCATCAGGATGCCTTCGATCATCAGGTTGGGGTTGGCACCATTCTGCCGCAGATGGTCGATCAGGTTGGTAATCACACTCAACCCCTCCATGGCATAGTATTCCGACTGCATCGTCACCACCACGCCATCGGCGGCCGCCAGTGAGGAGGTCATCAAAATACCAAGTGAAGGGGGGCAGTCCATCAGGACGAAGTCGAAAACGCGCGCCTCCAACACCCGTGCCAGCGCTTTGCGTACGCTCTGCAGATGGTCGTCCTGCCGCGCAATCTCGATTTCAGCGCCGGCCAGATCGATCTCCGAGGGGATGATGTTGAGATTTTCATAGGGAGTAGGCTGGATGATGTCGGCCACATCAGAGGCCCCCGTCAAGACGGGGTAGAGGCTGTAGCCCCGGGTGGGCGTCAGTCCCAGACCACTGGTGGCGTTGGCCTGCGGATCGAGATCGACCACCAGCACGGTGCGTTTACGCTCGGCCAGCGCCGCCGCCAGGTTAACGACAGTCGTCGTCTTGCCGACCCCGCCTTTCTGGTTGGCCACCGCTACTACACGCGTACTGTTCCGTCCCGTCTGCTCTGCGCTCTGCATCGTCTGCCTCCTCATGACGCTACGCGCGTCCCAAAAACTCACCGCTGCGGGTGTCGATTCTGATCAATTCACCCCGCTCCAGATACTCCGGCACCTGTACCACCAGACCGGTAGCCGTGCGGGCCGGCTTATTGCGTGCCGTTACCGTCTGCCCGCGCATGGTGGGATCGCACTCGACGATCTCCTGCACTACCTGTGAGGGCAGCTCAATGGCAGCCGGACGGCCAGCCACAAGCAGACAGCGGAGCCCCTCCAGCTCCTCGACCAGATAAGGGGCCTGCTCCTCCAGCTCATCGGCTGTCAGTGTAAACTGGGAGTAGTCGGCCTCATCCATGAAGACGTAACTGTCGTCATGTTCCCGATAGAGAAACTGCACCGGACGCCGCTCCACCGCCACATCTTCAAACTTCTCCTCGCCCTTGCAGGTCTGGTCCAGCTTGGCTTTGGTAATGAGATTGCGGAAGCGGAAGCGGAAGAGCGTGGCGGCGCCACGCGCACTCGGCGTCGAGACCCGCAGGTTTTCAACCACATGCGGGGCGCCACCGATTAAAACAACGCTGTTACGACTTAACTCTGATGCTCTGGCCATAAACTCCTCAATTTGCAGAAAGCGTTGACCAGATTAGCAAAATACCGGCACGGCGGCGAGTGTGCAGTTGTGCCCCTATTTTACGGAAGTTGTCACAACCTCTGCCTCTTTTCATGCTCAACCCCTTGCGCTTGCGGCTCAGCAGGAGCTTCGCCCTACTGTCTCAGTGGAAACCGGGGACAGAGAAACAGCCGACGATAAGCTCTTCGTCTAACTCTTTGTCTCGCTCCTCGTCTAACCCTTTGTCTCGATCTTCGTCAACGCGAGACAATGATCGGGACGAAGATGAAGAGGACAATGATCGGGACGAAGATCGAGACAGAGATTGGAGACACCGTTGCTACTCATTCTCTGTCCCTCTGGCACCGACGCACTGTGGTGGCTGAATGGCACAGCATGGCCGGAGTACCGGCTTCAGCCAGAAGCCAAAAAGAGCCTTTAGGCCCGACTGAACACGGCTGTAATCGGAGCTGAAGCTCCTGGTTTGCTACCGCCTGAAGGCTGGACTCCGACGCGGGGCGACAGAAACCAAGCGGGGCTGCAGCGAGATAAGCCGTTGTGGCGCACAGGCGGAATGCCTGCGGTACAGTGGGGTGCATGCAGCGGGCCACTTACTCGCCACTCTCTTACTCGATAAAACACTTACTCGCACACTTATTTACCTCGCCCTGTTTAAGGCAGCCGTTTAGGAGTAAAGGTTTAAGGCTGGGAGGTTTCAGAGCACCGTTTATGCTCACAGCTGCCTCCCCCCCTGCCACTGACTGATTACATTAGACCTGACAACGATGCTGACAACATGAAACCACTCTGCTATATTGGTGGCTACTACAGACCGATCAACTTTTTCAAAAAGAGACAGTTATGCAGGGTATGAGAGAGATCAGAGTGGCGTTACTCTTTGTAATGTCGGCGGCCTTGACCGGTAGCGGGGCCGACTACTATCGTGAGAATTTCCGTCGTTACAGTGCGCAGGTGCCGGGGGTGGTGCGTGACAACGGGGCCACCGTGGCCAACGATCCGATCTGGGTCGATCGCGGCGAAATACGCTTCAAACCGGAGCGCAGCGGCTACCTCTTCGACGAGTTTCAGGCGGGCGCGCTGCCGGCCGGGGTCACGAGCTACGATCTCTGCTTTACCTATCGCCTGATGCAGCAGAGCCGGGGAGCTTTTGATCTCGTCTTGCGCGATGTCGCGGAGAGTGAGCTGCGGCTTACATTTGCGGCCGACGAGGTGGTGGTGCAGCGTCCTGAGGGGGCACTGCGTGGCGCCTTGCCACCGGAGGTGCAGCAGGAGGGTTTCCGCTTCGTCACGGTCAAGGTGGCCGATGGCGCCATTGCCGTCCACTCCGACCGCCATCGCGTCTATCAGGAGATCGTGGCCGGCCCGGTTAAGCTGGCGGCGCTCAAGGGCTTCAACTTTTATGCCTCCACCAACGTCTCTTTCGGTGTTACCGATATCGTCTTGCGCGATCCGGCACCTCTGACCACCTGGCCGGTAGAGCAGCACTTTGCCGCCTTTGAGAGTCTCAAGGATGAGGCCGGCTTTGCCGGCGCCAGGAGCGTCAGTGAGGTGACGCTGACAGGAAATGGCGATGGCGTCAAGTTCAGGGTGGGCGACTCTGAGCCAGAGTTGATCCTCTCCTGGAGCGATGGCCGCAGCCAGAGCTATCCAATCAAGATCGGCGAGGTCAAGATCACGCGCAAGGTGCCGGGACTGGCAGGCGAGGCGCTGCATGACGGAACGATCCAGGTGGGGCGTCTTGCGACCCAGTATGTGAAGCCGCTCTTGCGCCGCTACCACTCCAACTCCAAATATGTGCCGGCGCTGGTCGATATTATCCGTGATGATGCGCTCCTGCCGGTGGCCTCGGAGCACCCCTTTGACATCGACCTGCAGCGTCTGCCCGACGGTTCGCTCGATCTCTACTTTGATGGTTCATTTGTCTTGAACCAGAAGCAGGGGGCAGCCTCCTTTGAAAAGGCGACGCTCAAGTTCAAGCAGCCGACGTCGGTGGTAGTGAAACCGGGGCTCAAGAACGTCAATACCGCGCGCTATGTGCCGCTCGATTTGGCCGCCAACCCGCGGGCCAAAGCCTTTATCGATGCCAAGTTGAGCCTGCCGCCCGGTTTGCAGACTATCGGCGCCGTGCCGCTCAATATCGTGGCACCGGCGGCTTCAGCCGACGTCGGCATCTGCCGCCAGGGCATGGGCGACTGGGCGCTGGAGGTTGATGAGTATACCGCGCGCAGTCCGCTTGACGGCTTCTCCTCGGCCATTCACTACCGTTTGCCACCGGCCCACTATACCAAGGCGTGGCTGGTGGCGGCGCTCGATCCCGACAGCGCCAAAGACCCGGTGCTGGTGGCGCGTATCGGCCACTACACCAGCGCCGGCTCGGGTGGCAACCTGCTGGCCGACAGCCGCATCGACCTGCCGCGTGGCACAGCCCTGCCCGACAACGTCAAAGAGATCGGCAGTGTCACTCACAAGGGAGCAACGTTGCCCCTCTATCTGATTGAACTGCCACTCGATGCCAGCAAGGTGCTCGATCATGCTTCGCAGCGCGCCTACGTTGACTTTGAGGTTTTCGGTAAGCCGTGGGTCAATTTCGAGCAGGTCGACCGCACCGTCAAGCCCGACCCCCACTCGACCAGCGCCTTCCAGCTCTTCGGTATCACGCTTGAGAAGGCTCCTGTCGTGATGGAGATGGTGCAGGCTGTGCCGGGCAACGTCTTTACCCTGGAGGAGCAGGCCACCACCGCCGTTGCCCTGACGGCGTTGCACCCCGTCAGCCTGCGTCTGGCGTGGCGCGCATACGACAGCAACGGTGCCGAGGTGTTCAACGACGCCAGCAACGTTGCGCTGCAACAGGCAGGTGCCTCCCAGAAGATTACGATCCCCCTCAAGGCAACGCAGCCGGGTCTCTACCACCTCGAGATCGCACTGCAGGATGAGACCGGCCGGGAGTTGCTGCGCCATGCAGCCCGCTTTGCCATCGTCCTGCCGGAGCGTCGTCTGGCCGGACGCCACAACTCGCCCTACGCCACCTGGTGGTTTGCGCGGGCACACGGTGGTACAGATGACCTCGACATTATCGGACCACTCTTCCGCAAGGCGGGCATTCGCCGCATGTCGTGGAAGACGATTCCTGATGCCGATCCCAAGATGGTGGAGTATGGCCTCACCAGCTCGGGCCAGTTCAGAATCCCGCTCAAGGCAGCCGACCTCGATGCGACGGGCACGGCCTTCAAGCCGCAACCGCTCGAAAAGGCGCTAGCCGCAGTTAACGACTACTTCAAGCGCTGTCCCGAGGCCGATACGATCATGGTCTGGCATGAGTCGGCCCCGAGCTACGGCATTCCCGAAGAGCTGCTCGGACTGCCGATCCCTGAAGCCAATGAGCGTCAGAAGCTCAACGGCCCCTTTATCAACGCCGTCGGCAAAGTGATTCGCGACAACTTCCCCGGCAAGAAGATTCAGATCGGCAACAGCACCAGCTCAATCGGCGCGGCCACACTGCCGCTGCGGCATGGCGCCAACCCTGACTACTATGACTACCTCGGTATCGAGATACCGTCACAGGTGGTTATGCCCGAGCGTCTGATCGAGGTGGGCTTGCAGGGGATGCGCATCACGCAGGATATCGCCACCCGCCTGGCCGGGCGCAAGGTGGCGCTGAACGCCTGTTTTGAATATACCTACCGCTGTGAACGCGACATGGGCGAGCAGCAGCAGGCCGAGTGGTATATGCGTGATGCCCTGATCTCGTTGGCCAATGAGATGCAGCTTATCGGTCCCGGCGTCTTCGTCGATGCCGCCAATGCCTACTACAACGGCCTCTGGGGCGGGAGCGGCATTATCACGCGCCTCCCCTGGCTCTATCCCAAGCGAGCCTACGTAGCCTATTCAGCCCTGACGGCCATCCTCGACCAGGTCAAGCTGCGTGGCCAGTTGCCGACCGGCTCCACCACCACTTATGCCCTCGCCTTTGAGAGGGCCGACCAACAGCACGCCACCGCCCTCTGGTGTGCCCGCGGCGCGGCCGACTTCAATGTAACCTTCGGCGGCAACGCCAAGGTGACGCTCTACGATATCTACGGACGCTCCACTACGCAAAGGGGCAGCAGCATCGTAGTCAAGGGTGGCACAGCCGTCAGCTATCTGGTGAGCGACCTGCCGGTGGCAGAGGTGGCCATCACCGGGCGCTCCTTCCCGCGTGATGAGGCGCGTGCGGCAGCGGCCCAAGTGGTAGAGCCGCTCGCGACGATGCAGGGAGTTGTCATGGCAGCCGATCCCGACTTCACTCATACCCACACCCGCTATCTGCCGCTGCTCAAGCCCTCTGACTTTACGCTGCAGGAGGTCAAAGACAGCGAAAAGGGCGACTGCCTCGAAGTGACGCTCGATCTGAGCAAAAACAGTGACACCAGCAAGTATATCACCGAGTTTACCACCCTCACCTTTGCCGAACCCAAAGTGGTGGAGGGCGAGCCGGCCGCGATCGGCCTCTGGGTGAAGGGCAACTCCAACTGGGGGCAGATCCGCTTTACAATCGAGGATGCCCAGGGCGAAATCTTCAAATCGATCAGCCCTACCGGTTATGGTTGCGATGTGCTCGACTGGCCCGGCAATCTGGCGGTCAACTTCGACGGCTGGTGTCATGTGGCCCACCCGTTGCGTACGAGTCGCTTCTTCAACGACCACAGTCCGGGCGGTGTCGATGAGCAGTGGATTTCGAGTGGCGGCGACAAGGTAATCGACTTCCCGATCAAGATCAAGGCGATTACCGTCGGCATGAATCGCACCAAACTCGACCTGACCGGCTTCGTGCCCAGTGAGCCGTCGCTTCGGCTGAAAGACCTGGGCGCACTGCAGGAGTAGCCCTCAGATAAAAGCATAATTGCGACACACTCTACCTCATGCCTGACATCTTTTTACTGAACTAACAATTTTCGTATTGAATTGTTTTTTCAAAACGGTTATAAGCTGAGTTCACTGTTTGCAGGCAACCGAGGGTTATCCTTGTGTTGTTACCTGTGGGGTTTGGCAGTCTTGTCAGGAGTAGTGATGAAGTCGAAAACGAAACGCTGTTACCGTGCAATAAATCTGACACTCTTTGCACTATTGGCCGGGTTGGGCTTGCTGTTTACGTCCGGCTGTGAAAGCAGTAACCACGATGACGAAGAGAGTGCAGAGACTCCGATAGAGGAGAGCGATGATTCCACAAAAGAGAGCGCCAAGCAGCAGAGTAGCAACAATCCAAGCGAGGCGCTCTTTCCCGATGGCTTGCATCCCAACAGCGCTGGCGCAGGCAAGATTGCCAAAGCATTTGCCGCTGCTTTGGGTGGCGCATCCGATGAGACGCTGCCGATAGTCTGTCTTGGTGACAGTATCACTGTAGGTGGTTATCCGGCGAAGTTGGCCACAATAACCGGTCGCGAGGTCATCAATGCCGGTAAAGGAGGTGAAAAGAGCGCTGGTGGTGCCGGAAGGGTCGCCACTGTTCTAACAGAACATAACCCCGCCTATCTCTGTATTCTCTATGGTATCAACGACTTGATTTCCCACAAATCGACGAGTGAAGTGATCGCCAACCTCAACTCGATTGTGGCTACGGCAAAAGCAACAGGGGTAGTACCGATTGTAGGCACACTCACACCGGTCTTCGGGCATTATGAACATCTCCAGCCAGAGGTCAACAAGCTTAACAGCAGCATTCGCGGCATGGGGGTCAAAGTGGCCAATATCGCCGGTTCTTTTTAGTGAGTCAGCGCTACCCGGCTTCCCGGAAAAATCATGGGGGTGCGATCCACAATAGTGGATGGCATCAAGAATTGACAGAGAGCCCAAAAGTTGCTATGCTATCTTCAACTGAAGAGCCCTCTACTTTTTGATGGCGTTTGGTTACGCACGTTGAATGGTAGCGGGCTTGGTTAAAACCGCTGATGAGAGGAGCCATTCATGCACAAATCCCATCATAATTCTTTGCAGGAGCCAGCCCTCCATGAGATGCTGCATCTCTATAAAGAGAAGAGTTATTGGCAGCGCCTCGGGCTGATGTTTGCCGGTCTCGGCAGACCGCATGAGAGCCGGGAGTACAAAATCGCCCGCACCGAGCTGCAGCGTCAGGCAGCTCCCCTTCTGGCCATCACCCTGCCGCTGCTCACGATCCTGCTGCTGGCGCTCCTGGCCAAAACGCACGAAACTGAGGTGCCGGTCATCCAGACCGAGATCAAGGATCCGGTCGTGGTCGAAAAGCTGAAAGAGCTCTTAAAACGTGACCCACCACCTGATCCACTGCAACTGAAGCAAGTCGACTTCACCCCTGCTAACGCCATGAACCAGCCGGTGATTACCCCTGATGAGACGGCACCACTGCCGCAAAAGCCGATCGTCTCTGTCTTGCCGATACCGAGTCCCATTGTCATTCCCGGCATCTTCAGCGATCCTCGCAGCCCCGGCAAACGTACCGAGCTGCTTGGTGATCATGGTGGCAATCAAGCCACCGAGACAGCCGTAATACGTGCCCTGCGCTGGCTCAAGACGCAACAGAACGCCGACGGCTCCTGGGGCCCTAACAAGACTGCCATGACCTCGCTGGTACTCCTCTCCTATCTGGCGCATGGCGAAAAACCCGACTCCAAAGAGTTTGGCGACAACGTATTGCGTGGCATCGAGTATCTGCTCAAGTCGCAGCCGGCCAGTGGCCAGTGGCCCGGCAACTATGAGCACTATATCGCCACCTACGCCCTCTCCGAAGCCTACGGCATGACCCAGAACCCCACCCTTCGGGTGGCTGTCGACCGTGCTGTCAAACTGATCATCGAGGGCCAGCATCCGACCGGCGGCTGGGACTACGCCCTCAAGCAGAATGATCGTGACGACACCTCTGTCATGGGTTGGGCTGCGCAGGCGCTCAAGGCTGCCATCATGGCCGACTTCTACAGTGACCCCGAAGCGCTGCTGCGTGCCAGCAAGCTCTCTGTCAAAGGCTTCCAGCAGAATGCCGATGCCAGCGGTGGTTTCGGTTACGTCAGCAAAGGACGCGGCGGACTAACCTCAGTCGGTGTGCTCGGCATGCAGTTTCACAATGCCGGCAACTACCCGGAGGTGCGCAAGTCGTTGGAGTTGATGGACTCCTGGATTCCCGCCTGGAACGGCTCAACGCCGCAGCGGCGTCTTGCCAGAGATGAGACGCCTGCCAAAGTCGCCGGGCTCCCGCCCGGTGCCAACACGCAATACTACTACTACTATGCCACCCAGGCGATGTTCCAAAGCGGTGGCAAACGCTGGGAGCGGTGGAACGGGAGAATGTGGCCCGACTACGTCAAGGCGCAGTTCGTCGAAGAGCAGGCAATCGCCGATCCTCAGGGAGTCATGCAGGATATCGGCTGGTGGGAGAATGGCGACAACTCCGGCTCAAACCAGCGCCCGGTAATGGACACCTGCCTCGCCGCCCTGCAACTGATGGTCTACTATCGCTACCTGCCGACCTTCAAGGCCGTCGATATCCCTGGCGACGTCATTGCCAGTGTAGAGGATAGTGGCGATATCAAGGTCGACAGCAGCCTCTAAGCACAACCGCTAAAAGCTCAGCACCGCCATCGCCGTCGCATAGACGTCGCCACCGCTGCGCCCCCACTGGTCGAGCGCTGGCCAGTGAGCTCCTTCGTGACCAAGGCGCGACTCGTAGTTGCCTGCCAAACGCCGCTCCACCTCTCTGCGCGCCACACTGTCGCCCGTCAGGGTGGAAACACGGGCCAGGAAGTAGTCACGGTAGTAGTCGCTGCCATCTGATTGCACTCTCCCCATCAGATCATACAACATGGCTACGGCAGCCGTTGCATCATCACTGAGCGCCTGATAGAGGTGCGCTCCTTCGATCAGAGAGGTGGCAGCCATCGCTGTCAGCGTTACCCGGCCATGTCCGGCCACAGCTATGCCAGGCTGGCGATAGCCAAATTCGTGGCCGTCGCTCTGCTGCCGCAACCAGGCCAGACCACGCCGCAGATGCCCGCCATCATCGTTCCAGCCGCGCTCTTTGGCCTTCGTCAAGACCGCCAGTTGCCAGCTCGTCAAGGCCGTATTGCCGCTCCCTTCGCGGCCGTAGTCCCAGGCCCCTTGCGCTGTCTGGCGTGTGCGTGAAAAGTCGATGGCACGGCTACAAGCAGCATGTACCTTGCTGCGGCTGAGCACTTCATCCGGCAGATGCAAGAGAGCGTACGTTACGAAGGCCTGATTGTAGAGCTCCGCACCGCTGGTGCGGCAAAAAGCTCCCTCTGGTGTTTGCAGCGCCACCAGGGCTGCCACCGCCGCCTCAACCGCCGTCTCGTATCGCTCCGGTGCCTGCGACTGCAACGCCAGCAGCGCCAAAGCCGTGACAGCCGGGCGATAGGCATCGTTGCCGCCAGTGCGCATCGGCCGCCAGGTGCCATCGCTCTCCTGCTGCGCTGCCAACCAGTCGAGCGCCAACTCCTGTTGCTGTTTTGTATTCTCTACCACCACCACTTCACCATCTGCTGTGCCATGCATCACATGGTGCGCCAACGGCAACAGACAGATCAGCAGCAGCGCTGCGGCCGCACTCCACCAGAGCGGTGCAGGCTGCAAACGCAGCTCGCGACGCTCCAACCGTGCTTCACGCGCCACGGCCCCCATGATGCGCGTTGTCAACTCTCCGCTGGCCACGGCCTGCGGTGCCTCTTGCAGCAGCAGGAGTGTCTTCTGCAACGAGTCGACCTCACTCCGGCACTCTGGACACTTGTCCAGATGAGCGCCGAAGAGTTCTCTCTGGCGCTGCGTCAAGCCACCGCTGGCCCACGCTGCTGCCATGTCGATTCGACGACAACTCTCACTCTCTGCTCTCTTCACTTCTCTTCCGCTCCGGTAGTCAACTGCTGCCGCATCTGCCGCAGTCCGTTAAACATGCGCGACTTCACCGTACCAACCGGAATCTTGAGAATCCGGGCGATCTCGGCCTGCTCCAACCCCTGCAGCACACCGAGCACCACTACCTCACGCATGGCGGGCGTAAGCTGCAACAGAGCCTGCTGAACCTCGTCTGAGAAGCCTTCGAAGGGAACCTGCCGGCTCCCCTGAACTGCAACTTCAGCCTCGTCAATCAGTCTGTCGCGCAACGCACGCCGCCGTTCCCGTCGTCGCAATTCGTCGATCCAGGTCTGACGTGCCAGCAGATAGAGAAAGGTTGTAAAGCGGGCACGCGGACGGTAACGCTTGCGATAGCGGTAGAGGCGCACAAAGGTCTGCTGCACCAGGTCCTCTGCATCTCTATTAACGCCCATGCGGAAAAAAAAGTTCAACAGCGGTTGTTGGTGGCGTCGTACCAGACTCTCAAGTGCATGCTGATCGCCCTTGGCAGCCTGCAACATCAAGGCGACATCTTCGTCTGGCAGCGTCTCGGACATCGATAACCTGTTAGCTCAACGCCGCTCGCCTGCCGGAACTTCTACCAGCAGCAAGACCGGGTGTCCCCAGAAGGGTTTGCCGAAGCCGCCATTCTCCAGAATCGCTACGGTGCCGCCATCAGCCGTGATGTTCAACCCCCAAACCCCATTGCCGATAAAAAGTCCGAACTGTTGCCGGATGGCGGCACTGAGAAAACCGATGATCTTGATCCGCCCCGTGGCAATCTCATACTGCATCAGCGCCATCGTGTCGTCGGCCCGTGGTGTCCAGTAGACAAATCGCTTGTCAGGAGAGAGCGCCATCTGCAACACCGGGAAGGACTCCGAACGCCCCGTCACGCCCAGCCGCTCCATCTGCATCCCGCGTTCCCAGTCAGGGCGGAAGCGGGTAAAGACACCCCCGAAATCGGTATAGTAGCGCCCTTCGCTGTCAGGCCCCGTCGCCCAGGCACCATGCAACGTCTGCTCCTTCGCCCCTTCGTAGAGCGGCACCTCGTCGTCGTGCCGCTTGAAACGGTTGCGGGCGGGATCGTAGCTGATAAAGCGATAGGGCTTTTCGCTCGTCTCAATCCCCCAGAAGTGACCCGTCGCCTCATCCAGCATCACACCGCGTGAACCCCACTTCCAGCCGTTGGGCGGTGCGCCGGCCAGAAGCGTCCGGCGCGCCTTCGTATCGTAAACCAGAATGTTGGGTGTCAGGTCGCCGTTGGCAAAGAAGATACCCCGCTCGCGGTCGAGACGGCAGTTGGGCAGACTCTGTCCGATAATCGGCACCCCCAGATTCTCAAACTCGGCCGTATTGAGGTTGAAGTTGAAGAACCAGGAGCCACGGTAGCCAACGTCGTACCACGACTCCTGTGGATAAGGTCCGTGGTGTGTGGCGCCCCACAAGGTGCCGTCGGGCAGGACATCGAGGTGACCATGCACCTTGCCATCGGTATACATCCCGCCATGCCAGCCAAGGGCCGCCGTCAGATCGAGCACCCGCTCCAAACGCCCGCCACTGCGTCGTCCGCCGGGCGTATAGGCGTAGATGTTGATCTGTGCCCCCTTGCCACGATGATCACCGGCTGCCATTATGAGGCGTCCGTCGTCACTGCGTGTAATCGCGGCCCAGTTGGCCCAGCCGGCCTGGTAGGCTTCGCCTTCGGGAAAGTACTCCGGCACCATCTCCGGCAGCACCTGGAGCTTCACCTCCGGTGCCTGACGTGCAATCACATAGTCACCCAGCCGATACTGTGGGAAACCGGGTGGCGGCTCCAGAAAGGCCGCCGACTTGAGCGCGACAAACTCCCGCTTGAGGCGCAACCCCGCCACATCGTAGAGATCGTTAAACTCGGCCCGCTCCTGTTCACCCTTGGTCAAACTCGCAAAGGAGTCGCTCAAGTCAGGCCGCCTGCCCTCATGCTGAGCCAGCCGCTTGGAACTCCCCTTGACCGGCCAGGCGAAACCCAACTGCTCTTTGCCGCCCATGAAGAGCTTGCCGCTACCTCTGATATCGACTCTGAAAGCCGCGTTGGTGATATATCCTGTCTCAGTGGAACTCCAGAAATAGCTGCGCCGCTGCCGCTCGTTAAGCTGTGCGAAGGGCGTGTTGGTACTGAAAGCGCCACCTGTCAAACCATACCTGGTCAGCGTCAGCAGCTCATGCGCCGTGGGCAGACGCCATGTGCCCGGTTTGGAACGGTCCCGCAACCCCTCCACCCCGGCAGCCGCAAGGTGCTGACACGCCTTCACCGCCTCTTCCCATGACAACGTCCCCAACTGCTCAACCTCGCGCAACCACACCAATCCCGTTTCGCGATCCTGCACCGTGCCGTCGCCCAGATCACGGAAGCGTTCGCCCGCTGCGGCTGCAATGGCAACGCCCCCCGCTACCAGCAGGAGCCAGGCCGTTTTTGCCACTCTAAACTCTCTGCGATGCTCTCTACTTGCTCTTTTGGTATCCATAGCCCCTATTAAAGCAGAAACCACCATCGGCGGCAACTTCTATCCGCAGCCCTGATCTGCCATTGAGTCGCTTAACTCTCTCCGCGCCGCGTGTGACGCCGCGCATAGTCAAATGCCGCAAAGAGACTGTCGGGCCGTACACGCCCCTGCCAGGCGATATCAAAGGCTGTCCCGTGGTCAGGCGAGGTACGGCAGAAGGGCAACCCGAGCGTCACATTAACCCCCTCATCGAAGGCCAGCATCTTGAAGGGGATCAGTCCCTGATCGTGATACATCGCCACGTAGGCATCAACCTCGCGACGCATCGGCTCACGAAAGGCGACGTCCGGTACCAGAGGTCCAAACGCCTCGATCCCCCCGGCTTGTGCCGCCGCCACGGCGGGTGTAATCGCCTCGCTTTCACTGCGTCCGAACAGCCCGCCCTCACCGGCATGCGGGTTGAGTCCCAACACCGCTATGCGCGGCTGCGGCCTCTTGGGTGTGCTGATGGCGCCATGCACCTGCCTGATCGTCGCCAACACCGCCGCTTCTGTTATCAACGGGGTCACTTCTGCCAGCGCCACGTGTATCGTCACCAGACCCACTGCCAGACCGGGGCTCCAGAAAAACATCCGGGGCTCACGGCTCCCCGTCAGACTCGCCAACATCTCGGTGTGTCCCGGAAAGTCGATACCGGCCGCCTGTAACGCCGCCTTGGAGAGTGGAGCCGTAACGACTCCATCGATACGCCCCCGGAGCGCATCTGCGGTGGCGGCGGCTACCCAGTCGTACGCCAACCTGCCACAAACAGCCGCAATTTGCCCCGGCACTATAGGCTCGTCTGGTGTTGTATCAACCAGCACCGGACGTTGATCCTCCTCGCTCGCTTCCCACTCGCTGCCGGCTGTTACCAGCCGCACTCCCGCACAACCCGGCCATGGCAGACCGCTCGCCGCCGCAACCTCTTCCAGTAGCGTAGCGCTGCCGTAAATCACCAGACGCGCCGGACGCCACCGCGCCGGTGTCGCCAACGCATGCAGTGCCAACTCCGGACCCACGCCGGCTACATCGCCCAGTGTCAGCCCCAAAATCGGAGCCTGTGTCTGCTCGCTACTCAACGTGAACTACACTGTTAAGTGTGCCGAAGCTGTTTGGTACCCAATCTTTGCAGGCAGCATCTACGCACCAGGTGTCGTCCACAATAAACTTGTATTCGTAGACTCCCGGCGCCAGGTTCATCGTCACCTGGTAGTTGCCATCGCCATTTTTATCGACCATCTTGCGTCCCTTGGGGTCCCAGTCGTTGAAGTCTCCCGAGACAGCCACCTTGTGGCCCGCCTCGGCGCTCAACGTAAAGGTAATCCGCCGTTTGCGCGGCGTCGTACCAGTCGTACGCTTGGTCGTTCTCTTTTTAGCCTTCTGTTCGCTCATCGTTCTCCTCGCTCTGGCACTGCCACAATTAGGCTGTGCAGGTTTTTTGACAATACTCAATTAAGTGGCAATATACGCTGAAAAGGGTTGAAAGTCAATACGCACGATTTCACTCTTGTCCCATGACCCTACAAATGCTAAACTTCATCTCACTCTATGAGTGGCACAAAACTGCGCCAAAACACCACTTTTCTCCACCAATATCGAGGACAACATGTCGATTCAGATTGTCTGCTGGTCCACGCGGCAACCTACACCGGAGGTCGACGCCTTCCTCCAACGCCCCGCCTTTGATCCCGCTGCTGAAACCGCCGCCGCTACCGTTCTGGCCGAGATTCGTGCCAAGGGCGATCAGGCCGTTCTGGCCGCCGCCGACCGCTTTGACGGTGTCCACCTCAAGCTCTCTGAAATGCTCGTCAGCGAGGCCCGTCTTGAAGCCGCCACGGCCGCCACTACCGCAGCCGAGCGACGCGCCGTACGCGCCGCCCACAAACGCGTAACGGCCTTTGCCAAAGCCGGTCTGCGTCGTGACTGGGAGATCGCCACACCCCACGGTGGCCGTCTCGGCGAGCGCTTCCTGCCCCTGGAGCGTGTCGGCGTCTATATCCCCGGCGGCACCGCCCCGCTCGCCTCTACCGCCATCATGACCGCTGCCATCGCCAAGGTGGCCGGTGTGCGCGAAATCGTGGCCGTCACCCCCTGCAACCGCCGTAAGGAGATCGCCCCTGTCCTGCTCCATGCCCTCAAAGTTGCCGGTGCCACCGAAATCTACGGCGTCGGTGGCATCCAGGCCATCGGTATGCTCGCCTACGGTACACAATCTGTGCGTCCCGTACAGAAGATCGTCGGCCCCGGCGGCGCCTACGTCACCGCCGCCAAGCGTCAGGTCTACGGCCATGTGGCCCTCGACCTCGTTGCCGGACCAAGTGAAATCGCCATTCTGGCCGATAAAAATGCCAACCCGGCCTGGGTCGCTGCCGACCTCCTCTCACAGCTCGAACACGGCACCGGCCACGAAAAGGCCCTCCTGGCTACCGACTGCGCCGAGCTGGCGCAGGCCGTCAGCCACCAGCTTGCCTGGCAGCTCCAGAAGTTGAGCCGTGCCGACCGCATTACACCGATGCTGCCTCACGGGCTGCTTCTGGTCGTCACCCCGACGATCGAGCAGGGCGCCGAACTCTGCAACCGCTTCGCTCCCGAACACCTTGAAGTGATGGTCGCACGTCCGCGCCGCATCCTGCCCAAACTGACGACCGCCGGTGCCATCTTTCTCGGCTCCTGGACCCCTGAATCGGCTGGCGACTTCGCCGCCGGCCCCAGCCATGTGCTGCCTACCGGCGGTGCCGCCCGCTCCTTTTCGGGGCTCACAGTCGACGACTTCCGCCGCCGTACCAGCCTGATCGAGTATACCACGGCCGACCTCAAGGAGGCGCTGCCGATCATCGAGACTTTTGGTGCCATTGAGGGCCTTGATGCCCACGCCCGCGCCGGCTCCATCCGCTTTGAGGCCTGAGCCTGCCATGACCCAATGCGCTATCGATGAAGCCCGCGTCTATCCGGCACCCTTCCATTTCCGAATTATTGTCCATGCCGACAGTCAGGCCCACACCAGTCTGGCCACCACGCTTGCCGACTACCGCGTAGTTGAGCCGCTCGCCTCCGGCAACTCATCCGGCAGCGGTCGCTATCTCTCACTCAATGTAACTGTCCACCTCGAAAGTCGCGACGAGCATCAACGCCTCCACACCGCCATCCGCAACACTGCCGGTGTACGTCTCCTGCTCTGATCGCTAACTCCCAACCCCTTCCACACTATGTTGTCTCTGCTTGGCAAATGGCTTGGCCCCCATTGGGGGCCGTTACGCCTGCTCAACTCCCACCTGATGCTGATCGCCAGCGGCACACTCTTCGCCGGGCTCCTTGTCTGGAGCCGTCTGCCGCGCCTCTGGCACCTCCTGCCCCACGACCAGGGCAAATCTCTCGCCGCCGACGGAGGTCAAAAATCAAAGGGCAAACCGACCGGTGCCGGACTCTGGATCTCCCTCCTGATCCTGCCCGTCATCCTCCTCGTCGTGCCACCCAGCCTCACCTTCTGGGGCATTCTGGTCGCCCTCTATCTGGCAATGTTCTTCGGCTACCTTGACGATGCCAGTGAAAAGCCCTGGGGTGAGCTGAAAAAGGGTCTGATCGATGCCGCCATCGCACTCTTTGCCGCCTGGTGCCTCTCGCAGGGCAAACCGGTCACACTCTGGTGGCCCTTTGTTAAAACCGCCACTCTCGTCTCGCCCTGGTACTACATACCCGGTGCGGCAGCGCTCCTCTGGTTTACCATGAACGCCACCAACTGCAGTGATGGCGTCGACGGACTCGCCGGCTCGCTCACCCTTATCTCCCTCTTCTCGCTCGCCGCCCTCCTCTACGGCGTCGTCGGCTACGCCCCGATCGCCGACTACCTCCTCATCCCCCACTACCCCGACAGCACCCGCTGGGCTATCCTCACGGCCACCATCGCCGGTGGTCTCGCCGGCTACCTCTGGCACAACGCCGAACCAAGCCGGGTTCTGATGGGCGATGCCGGTTCACGGATGCTGGGACTGCTGGTCGGCGTCGCCGTTTTGATGGCCGGCAACCCCTTTCTCGTCATCGTTGTCGCACCCGTAGTGCTGGTCAATGGCGGCACCGGCATGTTGAAGTTGATCCTGCTGCGCCTCCTTAAGCGCATCGGCTTCGATACCACTCACCCCAGTCAACTCTCACCCGCCGCCGCCGCACGGCAAAATGCGCTGGTACGCACCCTTCACCGCTACCGCTTCCCGCTGCACGACCACTGCCGCAAAAATATGAAGTGGAAAAACTCCGAAGTGCTGTTGCGCTTCGTGCTGGTGCAGGCCTTCCTCACCCCGGCCCTCTTCGTCATCCTGATCAAGATCAGATAGCCGGATCCTGATCTGCAAAAGAGATGAGTGCTTTCTCTGCCACTCTTTATGCTCACCCCCTTGCGCTCATGGCTCGGCACAGCCTCGCCCTTGTAATCACACCAGACGCTTGATAGATACAACTGGAGGGCGAACCTGTGGTGAGCCGCCGGAGCAAGAGAAAGTGCATGAGCAAGCGGCATTTACAACCAATCTCTCGCAATCTTGGGGCCACTACATCCGGGCGACTACATGGCGTTCACGCCCCGCCAGATCACGTCGCACCTCGGCCATTGCAAAGCCGGCTCGCCGCATTAGCGCACAGACGTCGCGCCCCTGTCCGGCGCCGATCTCCAGAAAACACCACCCGCCCGCTTTGAGGCGCAGTGCCGCATCATTGACCACCTGCCTGATCACCACCAGGCCGTCATCTCCTCCATCCAGCGCCAGCCACGGCTCATGCTCCCGCAATCGTCGCGGCAACTGCCGACACACCTCGCTCGCAATATAGGGGGGATTGGAGACCACCACATCAAGCGTCGCCGCCGGCACCAGGGCACAGCTCTCACACTCGATAAACTCGATACGCTCCGCCACACCCACCCGCATTGCATTCTCCCTGGCCAACGACAGTGCCTCCCCGCTGATGTCGCTCGCCAGATACTCCCCTGCCGGCGCCTCGTGCGCCAGACTTACCACGATGCAGCCGCTGCCGGTCCCCACATCGATAATTCGCGGTCGCGGCTGACGCCACACCTCCTCCTGCCGCAGCACCAACTCCACCAACTGCTCCGTCTCGGGCCGTGGAATCAAGGCACGACGATCCACCGTCAGACTCAAACCACGGAAATCCCACTCACCAAGCACATACTGCAGCGGCTCGTCACTCCCCAGACGCACCACTCCACGACGCAGCCGCTCAACCTCCTCGAGCTTGAGCCGCCGTGTCGACTGCAGTGTCAACTCCAGTCGCGGTATGCCAAGCTGATGCGCCGCCAGCCACTGACAGAGACTCTCAGCTTCGGCGACGCCCCGCCGCCGCAACCACTGCACGCCTGCGGCCAGCAGCTCCCCCAGCGGACGTCCCGCCTCACCCTCCGCCGGCATCGTCGCCACCTACACCTCAGAACGGCATGTCGACGTCATCTGCAAACGACTCATCGCCACCAAAAGGCGGCTCATTGTCACCGGCAGCCGCACCATCACCTGCCGCCACCGCATCCAGCCGCTCCAGACGGTAGGCTTCGATATTCACAAAGTGCCGCCCCTGATATTCGCGCCCGCGGATGTTGAAGTTCACACGCAAACGCTCTCCCGCCTGCACTCCATCCAACAGGCTGCAGCCATCCTTGATGCAGGCAATCAAGATATCCTGCGGATAGCGGTCGTCCTCAGTCGTCAATACAAACTCGCGTTTGCTAAAGCCGCTGGGAAAGGTCTGCGTCTCGTTAACCAGTTTGACAGTCCCTGTCATTTCAAAGCTCGTGCTCATGCTCATGCTCCACTCTTTCGATCCAAATAGCGCTATTATGCCACACTACCCTCTCCACGACAAGCCCTCCCTTTTGGGCACCTTCTCCTCTCGTTTGGCTCCCCACCAAAAAAATAGCCGGGCAAAATTGAGCGGCTCTGCGCAGCAGAGGCATTTTGCCCGGCTATCTGCGGCCATCTGTCTTGAAAACAGACAACCTCTACAGCCAAAACTATTGTCTATAGTCTCAATGAGTCAGGAATGTACCTTTTTTATTCACCGCTCCTGATTAACCGCTGCTGCAACCGCACCCCCGCCGGCATCTCTCCCGCCATCTCATCCAACCTATGCGCCAAACGCCCTGCCGCCACTTCATCAGCAGCATAGAACTGCACCGTCTCAAAGGCACACACGATATTATGCGGTATCGTCAAGCTCCCCACCCTGATCAAACTCTCCGGCAAAAGGGTGCCATCTCCATACCACTCATCGTATACCGCCACATAGGCCACTCCTTTTCGTTGCAACAACTCGCTGATATACTCACGCGTCAGCCCCCCCTGACGCTTCACCCGAGCCACCTCTGTCGTTCCCAACCCCCACAAATCAACCAGCTCCAGCCCGGTACGGTAGCACATCGCTCCCAGATCATTGATGGCTACCCCGCCACTACCCTCCAGGCCCTTGAAAATCTCCGCCATCTGCCACTGCTGCTGGTAGATATTGGCCGCGCCGCGTGGCACCCTGCTTGTGGCCCATACACCACGCAGACACAACGGACCCACCAGCAACCCCACCAGGGCAATGCGGCCACTCCCCGCCCACCATGCCTCTTCACTGCTCCATTCCGACTGCGGCCACACTCCCCGCCAGCGCCCATTCGCCAACCATGCCCACCCCAACAGCGCCAAGCCTGCTCCCATCAGATAGGCCTCATAACGATAAAAGCGCCCGCACTCGGCCAGCGTCACATGCGCCACCACTGCCACCACAACCACCAGATTCATCTGCCGCAAGGCCAATGGGATACGCCGCAACCCCGCCGTCAGCAACAACAGCAGCACCACTATATGAAGGTGTACGTTGCTCAGCCCCACATCTACGTAGAACCTGAAAAGCTGCCAGAAATAGCCCTTCACCCCGCCACCCGGCATCCGACCCTTCAGCATCAGCGAATTCGGCAGGAAAAAGCCGCCATGCGCCACTGCATAGACCCCATGCCACACCACCGGCAACGACGCCGTCAGCAGCAGCCCCAACGCCAACCACCAGCGGCGACGCCAGGCGAAAACTGCTGCCAGCGGCCCCACCACAAAGAGCGCTTCATAAC
Source organism: uncultured Lentisphaerales bacterium (assembly GCA_964599645.1). Lineage (GTDB taxonomy): Bacteria > Verrucomicrobiota > Kiritimatiellia > RFP12 > JAAYLN01 > JAAYLN01. The sequence goes on from CAZRGQ010000005.1 coordinate 58,191, forward strand.
GCGCCCCCACACTCAACCCCGCCACCAGCACCAGCCACCACTCACAGCCCATTCCCTCCAGAACGCGCAAGGCCAGCACCAGCAGCAATAGTGTCAACCAGAGATGCAACGTATGCTCCATCCCGGTCGAGGCGATCACGGCCATCGGCACCAACAGGAAGAGACCCAAGCCGAGTGCCACCCGCCACCACCAACTTACCCCGCGCCGCCGTGCCTCGCCATCCACTACCCAGAGCGCCAGAACAGCAAAGAGGTAGTTCAACAGCCCGGGCAGCCATTCAGCCTTACCAAGCAGGCGTATCCCTCCCGCCAGCAACACTGTCCAGAGCGGCGACGACGAACAGAAGGTATAACTCTCCGGCCGCAACCCCCAGACCCCATGCTGTGCCAGATTGCGTGCCAACGCCAGGTGAATATAGGCATCATCCAGCGTATAGACCCCATGTCCCTCCGACAACCTGATCCCCAGCAACAACTGCACCAGCATCACTGCCAGCGCCACACCGCCCACCAAAAGAGCACTACTCCAAAATCGTCTCATCTCGCCTCGTCTCCTGGAGGGCGGCGCGCTGTCGCCGCCGCAGCTTTTACCCTCCTTTTATCCACGTCATCGCAACCACTCCCTTGGTTACGATAATCCGCCTCCCGCTGCACCAGCCACTCCGCCATCCTCTTGTACACCACCCCGCCATCAAACAGCTCCGCTACCATACGCCGCGCCCCCGCCCCATGCTCTTCGATCAACTCCGGCTTATTTAAATAGCGCTCCACTGCCGCCACGAAGCTGTCACAACATCCCGCCTTATACCCTGCTCCCGCTCCATAGCGTGCCAGCAACTCCTCGCACTCCCCCTTTAAGCCACTGATGATCGCCAACCCCGCCGCCCCGTAATCGATCACCTTGTTCGGCACCACCACCCCCGACTCACTGAACATCGGCACCAACCCCACATCACACTGCGCCAGCAACTGCCACATCTCCTCCGCCCCGACAAAACCATGATAATTGATTGGCACCCCCTCCGCCGCCGCCCTCTCCACCAAGCCACGCTCCGGCCCATCCCCCGCCACCACCACTCTCACCCGCCTCCCCGCTGCCGCCAGGCGCCTTACCCCCTCCACCACCGTCCCCAAATCATACCCCGCCCCCAAATTCCCCACATAACACAACTTCACCCCCGCCGCCCCCTCCGTACCATCACGGCATGCCGTGATGCCACCGCACCCCGCATCCCCCCTGGAGGGCGGCAGGCTCTTGCCGCCGCAGCCTGGTAGGGCGTGCTCGCCGAGCGCGCCGCCCACCGCCTCCTTACCATCACGGCATGCCGTGATGCCGCCGCTTTGCAGCCCCACCGCCAGCGGAAACCACCCCATCCGCCCCCGCGCCCCGCGCCGCCGCGCCAGCTCCAGGTAGCGCTCCGCCACCGCCGCCACCCCATCCGCCCCCCGATAGGCCCGCCCCGCACACCACCACCACGGCCACAACACCAGCCGCCCCAGCCAGCCCCAGCCCCTGCGCCACAACCGGTAAAAATTCTCCGGCCATAAATCCTGAATATCCACCACCACCGGCACGCCCCACCTGCGCCGCAATGCCGCCGCCGCACCATACAGCTCCAAAGGCGGCATGCTCACCACCAACCGCTCCGGCAGCGCCACCTCCCCCGCCGCCACCGCTGCCACCGCCGCCCGTCGCCAGCGCCGTGCATAGCTCCAGTGACTCACCAACCGCCCCGGCCCGATATTGCGCCGGTAAGGCCGCGTCGCCACCAGCCGTATCTCAATCCCCTCGCATTCATAGCAGGCCGCCACCTCGCGCCGCCGCTTCGTCACGTGGTGGAAGTCGCTCGACCACACCACCACCTCATGCCCCGCCGCCACCAGCGCCCGCGCCAGTTGCCAGTAGCGCATCGGACGCCCCCGCTCACCCGGCAGCGTATCAAAAGGTGTATTGATCCAAATCTTCACGCTCCACGATCCAACCCCGGCACATCCAACTCCGGCAGATCTTTAAACCAACGGTACAACAACCTGCTCTTTGGAAAAATAATCACCCAGGCCGTCAGAAGAATCAGCTTCAAATCGGTCAGCAGCGACAACCTTTTCTGATACCACAACTCCAACTCACCCTTTGCCGGCGCAATATAGGCCGCATAAAACCGGGCCGGATCACCCTCACACTCCGTCAGCAACCGCTCCTCATCTCTGAATACAATCGAGCCGATGCCCGTCAATCCCGGACGCACATTATAGATTTTCGCCTTCACCTCATCGGGATACGGCTCAAACGTCTTGTCTACCAACGGTCGCGGCCCGACGACAGACATGTCACCTATCAGAATATTGATCAACTGCGGCAACTCATTGATCTTCGTCATCCGCAAAAAGCGTCCCAGCGGCAAAACCCTCGGATCACGCCGTGTCGTATGCAGCCCCCCCGTCATACTTGGACTCGCCTTCAGCATCGTGGCAAATTTCCACAACTGGAAGCGCCTGTTATGCAATCCGATCCGCTCCTGTTGATAGAAGACATAGTGCTCCCCCGTCAGCAGCAGCGCCACCACTATCGGCAACAGCAGCGGCAGCAGCACCAGCAGCGCCACTCCCGCCAACACCACATCCATCACTCGTTTAAAAAATCGATACATCCTCTTTACCCTTCTCCCTCCATGCCCTCCATGCCATCACGGCACGCCGTGATGCCGCATCTCTGTGTCCCCCCTGGAGGGCGGTAGGCCCTTGCCGCCGCAGCCCGCTTTTACCCTCTCATCGCTACCACTTGGTGGTTGCGATAATAGCGGCAGGCCCTTGCCGCCGCAGCTTGGTAGGGCGTGAGCCTGTCTGCGTGCACCGCACAGGCAGGCCGAGCGCGCCACCCCCGGTTTTTACCCTCTCATCGCCACCACTCAGTGGTGGTGATAATCCTACATCCTCTGATCCAGCCCCTTCCCCCGCTCGATATGCTCAAAATTGGGCAGATACTCCCGCAGCGCCGCCACGATCTCCCCCTTCGTCACCCTCTCCCGCCCCATCAGCTCCGCCAGCTCATTGCACACCCCTTCGATCTCCGCCAGA
>CAZRGQ010000006.1:0-57100 GCA_964599645.1 uncultured Lentisphaerales bacterium
TGGCGGAGGGGGAGGGATTCGAACCCCCGGTACCTTGCGGCACGCCGGTTTTCAAGACCGGTGCTTTAAACCACTCAGCCACCCCTCCAACGCTATCACAGCCACCGCTACGACTCCTGCGGGAAGCGCAGAGCCTGCTCTAATAGCACAATGCATCACCGTACAACAGCAGCCGCCAAAAAGCAAGCCGAATCCGGTGATTGTCGAGGTGATCGGGAGATCCGGTGAAATCCCCCGGCGGACGAAGCTGTGCCGAGCCGCCGCAGTGGTGCCACGCTGCGCCCTTTCAATTGAATCGATTGAGCGCTTACTGCTTACTTTTCCCTTGCCGCCCAGCCACCCCTGATTATATACTACTGCTTTACTTGTTGATACCGTTCACCACCAACCAAAGGATTAAACATGACACGCCTCCTCGTTCTCTACTACTCGATGTATGGACACGTCGAAAGCATGGCTGCCGCCATCGCCGACGGCGCCCGTTCCGTCGAAGGCGTCGCAGTCACCCTCAAGCGCGTACCCGAAACCATCGCTCCCGATACCGCCGCCAAAATCGGCGTCAAACTCGACCAGCCTGCCCCGATCGCAACTACCGCCGAGCTGGCCGACTACGACGCCATCATCTTCGGCTCGCCCACCCGCTTCGGCAACATGACCGCCCAGATGCGCAACTTCCTCGATCAGACCGGCGGCCTCTGGGCTCAGGGGGCACTGATCGGCAAGGTCGCCAGCGTCTTCACCAGCACCGGCACCGGTGCCGGCAACGAAAGCACCATCATGAGCTTCGTCAACAACCTCATCCATCACGGTATGATCTACGTCGGACTCCCCTATAGCTGCCCAGGCCTCTCCGACATCAGCGAAGTCAAGGGCGGCTCCCCCTGGGGTGCAGCCACCATTGCCGGTGCCGACGGCTCGCGCCAGCCCTCCGCCATCGAACTGGAGCAAGCCCGCTTTCAAGGCGCCCACGTCGCCCGTGTCGCCCTGAAGCTCAAAGCCTGACAAGCGGCGCGGCGCGATAAGCCGTAGTGGCCCACAGGCAGAAATGCCGATGATGCCACCACCGCAGGGCCATTTACTTTGACAAGTCGGCAAAAGCGTGCAAGCGGGAGTTACCTCTGGCAGGGCTAGTGAAATTCTGATATAGTGGCGCTGTCAGGGTAAACTGTTACTATTACTGTACCTGCCGGAGTAGAGTTGTGAAGCAGAGAGTTGGGTTGTTTTTGATCGTGTCGTGTGCGGCAGCCATCCGTCTGCCGCTACAGGGAGCGGAGCCGCTGCTGCCGGCGGGACTCGGCAACCAGCCGGTATTGCCGGCAGGGCTCGGCAGCTCAACTACGGCACTTGCTGAGAGGGAGGGGCGCAGTACGAGAGGGAGTCTGTTTGAACTGCCTGATAATCTCGACGGTTTCTGGGAGACGCGTGTCGGGGCCCGTACCCAGCGCGACCGACATGCAAAGCGGGCCTCTATCGGTGAAACACGGCTGCAACTCGACTTTGAGGAGAGTGGCGAGTGGTGCGGGGTGCGGCTGGTAAGCGACTTGATCTACGATCGCGTGGCCGATGACCATGCGGTCAGTCTCTACCGTGGCACCGGCTGGGTCGATCTGCGGCAGGCGAGCATCTTCCTGCGTCCCACTTCGTTTCTCGATCTGAGTGTGGGACGTCAGATTAACACCTGGGGCAATGGCGATATGCTCTTTATCAACGACCTCTTCCCGAAAGATTGGAACTCCTACTTTCTCGGACGGGACGATGAGTATCTCAAGGCGCCCTCCGATTCGCTCAAGGCGTCGTTCTTCAGCGAGGTGATCAACCTCGATATCATCTACTCACCGCGCTTTAACAGCGACCGCTATATCGACGGCCGGCGCGTCTCCTATTGGAACGCAGAGCTGGGCAGCCGGGCCGGAGATGACGCCCCGGTGGCGGTGGTGCCGCGCAACGACTGCTTTGATGACGACGAGTGGGCCGCACGCCTCTTCCGCAATATCGGCACCTATGAGGTAGCGCTCTATGGCTACGACGGCTTCTGGAAGAGCCCCGGCGGCAGCGATCCCGCACGGGGACGGGCCACCTTCCCGCGTCTGCAGAGTTATGGTGCCAGCGCCCGCGGTCCATTAGGGGCCGGCATCTTGAGTCTGGAGGGGGGCTGGTACCGCTCGCGTGATGATCGCCACGGCAGCAATCCGCTGATCAACAACAGCGAGACGCGCTGGTTGATCGGCTATGAGCAGGAGCTGCTGCGGGAGCTTACCGGCGGCGTGCAATACTACGTGGAGCAGATGCTCGACTACAGCGAGTATCGCGAGACGCTGCCGCAGGGCATGGCAGCGCGGGATGAGTGGCGACATGTGGTGACGCTGCGCCTGACCAAGCTGCTGCTGCAGCAGAATCTGACGCTGGGACTCTTCCTCTACTGGTCGCCCTCCGACCACGATGCCTATCTACGCCCCAAAATCAACTATAAACTCGATGATCACTGGATCGTCGAGGCTGGCGGCAACCTCTTTATCGGCTCCCGGCCACACACTTTTTTCGGGCAGTTTGAACGCAACAACAACCTCTACGCCAGTCTGCGCTACGGATTTTAGTTGTGGCGTACCCGCCCTACCCCATCACCCATGAAAGTGAGGCGATCTCATGGATAAACGACTAAAGCTGCACCAAAGTGTTGATCCCAGCGGCCGGCAGGCCGAGTTGCAGACGTTGGAGCGTTGCATCTTGAAGTGTCAGGCCGGCGATTTGCGCGAGCATATGCGCCTGGCGCGCATCTTCCGACCCCTGATCCGCTCTCTGGCGGAGAAGCGGGTTGGCGACCACAACGACGTTAAAGAGATCAACCGCCTCTGCAACCTGGGGCGTGAGGGGCTCTATGAAGCCGTCTTGGAGTGTACGCCGAAGACCGGAGCGGCTCGTTTCAGAATCTTTGCCCTCGACTATATCGAGCAGGCGATGGACAGCAAGCCCAAAGGCTTCTGGCAGAAGCTCTTCCGGCGCCGCTTTGCCAAGCCACGCACACGCTGACTCTACCGAGCGATGACCAATCCAGACTCTTTTGCGGCACCGACATGCCTGCTGCAGCACCACCACTTGACCGACCTGCCCCCGTTCGCGAGCGTCTTCGATCCCCAACGTCCGGTGGAGGTGGATATCGGCTGCGGCAAGGGGCGTTTTCTGCTGGCCCGAGCGGCCGCCAACCCCGGGATCCAATTTCTGGGAATCGAGCGGCTGCTGCTCAGGACACGTAAAATCGACAAGAAGGTGCAACGCCTGGGCTTGCAGAATGTGCGCCTGATGCGCCTCGAAGCCAACTACACACTCCAATACTACCTCCCGGAGCACTCTATCAGCCGCTTCTTCCTGCTCTTCCCCGATCCGTGGCCCAAGCAGCGACATCACAAGCGTCGCCTCTTCGACGAGGCCTTCCGCAGCCTGATCTGGTCGCGTCTGATAACGGGCGGTGAGATTCAGGTGGCGACCGACCATCTCGACTATTTTGCCGCCATCAAGAGGCTGCTCGATGACGACCCGCGCTTTGAGGCCGTGCCTCCCTATCAGCGCCCGGCGGAGGAGCAGACCGACTTCGAGCTGATCTTCCGCGGCCAGAATCTGCCGATCGGTGCCTGCGGCTACCGCGCACTCCCGGCGGGTGAGATTCAACTTGGTTGAATTTTACCGTATTGAGCGAGGGTAGCCAGGGCGGTTTTGGCCGGCATACCCGGCAGATCGGCCACAAATCGCGGCATGGCCAGGCCGCCGATACGCCGCGACAACTCGACTTCAAGCGCCTGAGCGGCAGCCAGCGAGGTGCGGAAGTGGAGCGTGCCGGTGACCGGGTCGCAGAGAAAGAGATAGTAGGGGCGTACCCGGATGCGCTGCAGGCTGCAGCAGAGCTCGGCCAGCACCTCCAGCGAGTCGTTAACGCCAGCCAGCAGCACACTCTGGTTGGAGAGGGGTATCCCGGCCTCGACCAACAGGCGGCAGGCGGCGGTGCTCTCGGGTGTAATTTCGCGCGGGTGGTTGAAGTGGGTATTGAGCCAGAGCCGGCCGGAGGCACCGAGACGGGCGGCCAGACCGGGTGTGATGCGCATCGGCAGCGAGCCGGGTATGCGCGAGCCGATACGGATGGCATCGAGTTGTGGCAGTTGGGCCAGAAAGTCGACCCAGCGCAGAATCTTGGCATCACTCAGCATCAGCGGGTCGCCACCGGAGAGCAAGACCTCGCGGACGGCCGGGCGGGCAGTGATATAGTCGGCTACCCGGCGCAGGGTAGCGGCTGTGGGGCTCAAGACCGGAGCTTGATCGAGCTGGTTCTTGCGGGTACAGTGGCGGCAACGCACAGCACAGGTAGCCGAAACCATCAGCAGCAGACGGTCGGGAAAGCGTTGCACCAACCCCGGCAGCGAGGTGGAGTTGTGCTCGCCGAAGGGGTCCTCACTGGCGTCGGAGCTGAGGCGCATCAGCTCGCGCCCGTCGGGCTGCCATTGGCGCCGGATGGGGTCGTCCGGATCATCCCAGTCAACCAGAGTCAGGAGATAGGGCGGCACGCCCACCGGGTAGCGCAAGGCGGCACGCATGGCCCCTTCATCCGTGAGGAGGTCGAGGCGCGCCAGATCGACCGCCTGCAGGGCATGACGCATCTGCCAGGCGGCGCTATACCAGGTGGCGGGTTGTTGGCGAGCCTTGGCGAGCCACGCCTGCAACTCAGCGAGCGAGGCAAAGCGCCCCGGCACCCGCCCCCTGCCCTTGAGCAGAAGTGGCGAGGTCTGTTTGCCCGACGTAGCGCCGGCGACAGCGCGGCTGAGGCTAAGCTTTGGCATCCTTCAAGAGCCAGTCCAGCACCTTCCGGTTGAGCAGCTCGCCTTCGATGCGCTCAATGCTACCGTTCTCGCTGAAGCGTTGTAGCATCTTTTCGTAGTTCATGCCTTTATCAGTGCCCTGGTTCAGGGCATAATTGACGGCTGCGACAATATGCTGGTTTAACTCGTCGGATAAGACTTCGATATCCTCAGCAATGGCAATGGCCTTCAGGATATAGTTGAGGCGCAAGCGGGTCGTGGCGGTCTCTGTCGCTTTTTTCAAGATCTCTTCACGGTGCTCCGCCAGGTAGCCCGTGGCGTCCTGGTGTTGGCTGATATCGGAGAGCATCTGGCGCAACACGAGCTGCGACTCCAGCGCCACCACCGACTGCGGCAGGGCAAAATCGCACTTCTTGAGCAGGAAATCGATCACCTCCTGCTGTTGGCGTTGCTCTTCGCGGCTGGTGGCCTGTTGTTCCAGGCGCTCATGGATTTTGCTGCGCAGCTCCTCAAACGACTCCATACCGAGCGTCTTGGCAATCTCGGGATCGGCTGTCACAACACTGGCACGCACCTCCTTGACTGTCAGCGAGTAGTCGGCCTCGAGGCCGCGCAGTCCTTCGAAGGCAAAATCTTTGGGGAATTTGGCGGTAAACTCGGCGCTTTCGCCCGCCTTGCGGCCCAGCAGGGCATCAGCCAGACCGGGGATCATCTCCGGTTTGGTGGCAAAGGCCCAGTGGTCGCTGGCACTGGCATAGCTTCCGGAGCCCTCGACCACCTCCTGCAGAGGGCGGTTTTTATGGAGCGCGACAAAGTCGATCTTGACGGCGTCGCCGGTGGCCACCGGATTATCGCCGGGCTCAAAGCGTGTGAAGGAGCGGCGCAGGTTGCTGAGTTCCTGTTCGATCTGCGCCTCTTCCACCACGATCGGCATCTCTTTGATGGCGATTTTCTGATACTTGGGCAGTTTAAAGGTGGGGGCGAGATCGACCGTAGCGACGAAAGAGATACCGGTTTGCGGTGAGAAGATGACATCGCCGATATCGACCAGCGAGGCCACATCGAGGTTCTGCTGCTCGACAGCCTGACGGTAGAAGTTGGAGATGAGCTTGCGACGCACATCTTCGTCGAGTTCCCGCTCAAAGCGGCGTTTGATGATCTCCAGCGGTGCCTTGCCGGGGCGGAAACCGGGCACGCGGGCATGGGTGACGTACTCCTTGACGATGGAGTCGTAGTCTGGACGAGTTTCAGTGGCGTCGGCCGTGACGATCAGTTTGCCACGGCAATCAGCGACCTTTTGGTAGTCAACTTTCATGCGGGATTTACTCCTTGATACCCATGAGAAATTCGGCGTTGTTCTGGGTGCTCTTGAGACGTTTAATCACCATCTCCATACACTCGACGGGCGGCACGCCGTTAAGCGCCCGGCGGAGAATCCATGTGCGGTTCAGCTCGTCAGGGTGTAGCAGCAGCTCCTCTTTGCGGGTGCCCGACTTTTCGATATTGATGGCCGGGAAGATGCGCTTATCGACCAGAGACCGGTCGAGGCAGAGTTCCATGTTGCCGGTGCCCTTGAACTCTTCGAAGATCACCTCATCCATGCGGCTGCCGGTATCGATCAGGGCGGTGGCGACAATCGTCAGGCTGCCGCCGCGCTCGATATTGCGTGCCGCACCGAAGAAGCGCTTCGGCTTGTGGAGGGCGTTGGCATCGACGCCGCCGGAGAGAATCTTGCCGCTGTGCGGCTGCACGGTGTTGTAGGCGCGTGCCAGGCGGGTGATACTATCGAGCAGGATGCAGACGTCGCGTCCGTTTTCGACCATCCGTTTGGCCATTTCGATCACCATTTCGGCCACCTGCACATGGCGTTCGGGGGCCTCATCAAAGGTGGAGCTCAGAACGTGCGCCTTGGTGGTGCGCTGCATGTCGGTAACCTCCTCCGGGCGCTCATCAATCAGCAGGACGATCAGATAGAGGTCGGGATGGTTGGCCGAGATTGAGTTGGCAATCTTCTGCAACAGCACCGTTTTACCCGTCCGGGGCGGCGCCACAATCAAGCCGCGCTGTCCCATGCCGATGGGGGTAAAGATATTCATGACGCGCATCGAGACCTCTTCCGGCGAGATTTCCAGATTGAGGCGTCGATCGGGAAAGAGCGGTGTCAGATTTTCGAAGGGTACCACGCGCCGCATTTCAGCCGCCGGCACCTGATTGATCATCTCGATCCTGGCCAGAGCAAAAAACTTCTCCTTGCCGCGCTCATTGCGCTCGCCACGGATACGGGGATCGCGGATTTCGCCCTCGACGTAGTCGCCGGTGCGCAAGCCGTAGCGGCGCACCTGAGCCGGTGCCAGATAGGCATCTTCCGGACAGGGCAGGTAGCTGGCGCGTTGTGAACGGAGAAAGCCGAACCCATCGGGGAGAATTTCCAGTACCCCGCTGGTGTGCAGCGTCCCGCCACGGCGCATATAGGCGCGCATAAAGGCGACGATCAGCTCATGCTTGCGTAGCGAAGCGGCCTCTTCCTCATTGATCAACCCCTCAAGCATCGTCTGGATTTCAGGCAATTCACGCGCCTGAATCTCAGAGAGATGCAGTGGTGGCAGATCGAGGCGCGGCAGGTCATCAGCGGCCTCAACCGCAGCCGCCGGAGCATTATCCCGCACGGTACGCCCGGTCGGAGCACGGCGCTCCTGCTGCGGACGACGCTCCTGCGGACGGCGTCCGCGCGTACGTGAGAAACGGTTCCAGCGCTCACCTTTGTTCTGGGACTGGGACACTTTGTCCGCCTCGGGCGGGCTGCCCGAATCTTGTTGTTCTATTCTATTATCTTCGCTCATTACTTCTCCTCCGACAGTCTCTGGAAGAGGTCAGCAGCGCGCTGCTGCAGCGCCTCCAGAGTAGAGTCATTACAGATGGTGTAGTCGGCCCGGGCAGACTTCTCCCGGCCGGATAACTGTGCCCTGATACGTGACATGGCCTCGGTCTGCGTAAAGCCACGCTGCAGCAAGCGGGCCAGTTGCAGTTCTTCGCTGGCGACCACGGCAATCGTGGCATCCCACGCCGCGCCCTCCCAACCGGACTCAAAGAGCAGCGGGATCAGAACGGCCTGAAAACGAATTCCGGCGACCGGTGGCTGGTGCAGCCACTGGTCGATGGCAGCTTTGATCAGCGGGTGCATGATCCGGTTCAAAGTTGCCAGCGCCGCCGGCTGCGCGAAGACGAGACGGCCGAGCCGTTGACGATCAACACTCCCATCGGCCGTCAGCATCTCGGTACCGAAGGCCTGGCAGATCGGAGCGACGGCTGTACCGCCGTCGCACTGCAGTTGGCGCGACACCGCATCAGCGTCGAGTACTGCACCACCCCATGAGGGCAACCAGGCAGCAACGGTGCTTTTACCGCAGGCAATACCGCCCGTGATGGCGTAACGTTTTACAGGTAGAGTCATACAAGGGAATTCAAAACAGTTATGACGTTGCTGAAATGGCTCTGCTGCCATTCCATACGTTTATGCCCGAGGCAAATGCACCTTGGCTGCTCCCTTTTGTCGGCCGCTTCAAGCAGCCTACAGGAGGGATGCAAGGGGGCTATCCTCTCCGGCGACCGCTATGTGTCGCCGCAGCATTTCTGAGCCCTGATGAGCGCCAGCCGTCGGCTGGCGCTGCCATCCTGCCGCAATAAGAGACGGCAAGAGAGACAATCAGTTGCTGCCCAGTGGTTCGGTGCTGGTCGCAACTGCCTCGGAGGCCGCTACGTGGGAGTCGCCTTGCGTCTTCAATGAGCGCCCGGCCGGATCGACCAGTCGTGCGGTCACAAAAATCAGGAGATTGCGTTTTTCGCTCTGCTCATAGCGGCTGCGGAAGAGGCGGCCCAAGACCGGAATATCACCCAGCAGCGGGATTTTATCATCTACTTCAACGCGCTCTTCGGTGATCATGCCGCCCATGACGACGGTGGCACCGTTATAGATCGAGATGCTGGTGGAGATGGAGCGCACCTGGAAGAAGGGTTGGCGCATCGTCACGTGTACCGTCTCGGAGGCGCCGGACGGCAGATAATCGAAACCGTAGTCTTCCCAGATCGGCTCGGAGATGATCTGCGGATTGAGCGTCAGGTCGATCATCTGGCCATCGGCCGAGACTTCCGGGTTGACCTGCAGGATCACGCCAACTTCACGCATCTCAAAGCCGCCGGGCTCAACCATCGGGATGTTGTTCTGAACCACATTATTCTGGGTTGACGAGCCGCCCTGCGAGTTTTCGACGATATTATACTCGGTGGGGTAGATATACTCGGTAACCACCTTGATAGTCGCATCGGTCGAGTTTTTGGTGACCACCTTGGGGGCCGAGAGAAGGTCGGTATTGGCCCGCTGGCTCAACATGTGCAGCACTAGCGAGAGTTCGGGGTTGGTCAGCACACTGGCGGCCGAGATGATGTTGTCGGCGGTCGGCAGGACGTTGGGGTTTACCGTCGTCTCATCGGTCAGATAACGCAGGCCACGGGTGCCGCTGCCGGCATTGATCTTGAGGCGCTGCTGGGGGTTCTTCTTGTTGTGAGCCAACTCCCAGTTATCGGTCAGCAGCCACTCGAAACCGATCGACTCAAGGTCGGTCTGAGAAACTTCGACAAAGCGGGCTTCGATTTCGATCTGGCGGGGCGTCACGTTCAAATCTTCCAGCGCCTTCTCGACGTCGGCCAGATTCTCCGGAGTGTTGTAGACACGCATCTTGTTGATGCTGGGGATATAGGAGATTGAGGAGCCTTCGGGCCACTTGACACCCATATCGGCAAAGAGCTGCTTCCAGTCGATCTGTCCGCTATCCATGCCGTCGTCGACCGGCTGCCCGAAGCCGCCGCCGCCGAAGACGCCACCGCCACCGAAGACACCACCACTGCCACCGAGCGTAGCACGACGTCCGGCACCCATTTCACGTACCACACTCGAAGCCCGATCGCCGATCGAGGGCAGGACGGTGTAGGAGCGGGTGATCATATCCTTTTCGGGGGCATTCAGCGGCATGATCATGACGACGGTCGAGCGCACGCGAAACTTGAGACCGGCCACATCGGTGACGATACGCAGCGCTTCGTAGAGGTTGATGAAGCGCGCCGAGAAGGTGACCGGCGGAATGCCGCTGCTGCCGCCACCAACAGCGGTGGCAAAGGGATCGTCTGCCTCCGGCGCCGCCATCTCCTGCTGGGGCAGTTTCAAGACAAAACTGACACCGCGCTGCTCAGGCGGGATATCCTGACTGTCAAACTCGCGGCTGGCCTGTTCGAAGAAGCCGACCACATCGTTGATGTTGGCTGCTCTGAAATTGATCTCCGGCACGATGATACCCTTCATCTTGGCCACCGTCATCTCCTCCAACGTCTTGCCGCTGGCTGCGACCTGGTCGCCACGGATGGGTCCGCCGGCAGCGCGATCCTCAGTGGGGGCGATATCAATAGCGTAGCGGCGTGGAGTCCAGGCTTCGCGCACCTCACCGATCATGCGCGCTCTGGTGGTGGAGAACTCACCCGAGGAGACGTCGTAGCTGCGGTCGGCAACACGTTTCAGCAACAGCATGGCATCCTGGTCATAGGGGTTGTCTTTGAGGATCATCTCGAGTTCATCACGTGCCAGATCGTACTCACCGGTAATATAGAGTTCGCGTGCACGCTTCATACGCTGCTGCACCACTTCGCGGTTCTTACGATAACTGTTTTCATTCCAGCGTTTGGCGACCTTGGGCGGTTTCGGCTCGGGCGGATTATCGATCTCATCCTGCAGGTCGGCTACCAGCTTGGCAGCCTTGGGATGGTTCTGCTCACGCGCCTGACGCGCCAACTGCACGGCACGTTCGCGGTCGCCCTTCTTCCAAAGCACGGTAGCCTGGCGATAGATGGACTCCGATTCACCGCGCTCAGCCTCGTCGAGCAGCGCCTCATTGCCGGGACGCTTGGTAATGAATTTGCCGGCCTCTTCATAGAGACGCTGCGCCTCAGGGTAGTTGCCACTGCGCAGGGCGCGACGGGCATTCTCCAAGCTGGTACGTCCGTGCGCCTCTAGGGCATGGCGACGCATCTTCTCGAGTTCTTCGATCTCCGAGACGATCTGGGCCGCCTCGTCGCTGAGTACCGGAGCGGCAGCAACGTCCGCTCCCTCAAACTCGTCCTCAACAGCGGGCGCCACCTCTGCAACCTCCGGCGCAAGCTCCGGGGCGGCAATTTCAACCTCTGGAACCGGCTCGACCTGCGGCACTTCAGCCTCGACTGCCGGAGCAAAAATCGCTGCCAGGGGATCCTCCTCCACCGGTGCCGTCACGAGAGGTGCGGCGGCTTCAACGACGGCCGGGGCCTCTTCAACCACCGGCGCCAGGAGATCATCCAGCGCTGCGCCAGCCTCGGCGACAGGGGCAGCCGCTTCAACGGCCACAGCTTCGACAGCAGCCGGAGCCTCAGCCACCGGCGCCAGGAGATCATCCAGCGCTGCGCCAGCCTCGGCGACAGGAGCCGCCGCTTCAACGGCCACAGCTTCAACGGCGGCCGGGGCCTCAGCCACCGGTGCCAGGAGATCATCCAGCGCTGCACCAGCCTCGGCGACAGGGGCAGCCGCTTCAACGGCTACAGCTGCATCAGCCTCTTCAGCCGCTTCAGCGCCCTCGGCGACGATAACGCCCATGATATCGGCAGCTTCGCCGACGGCTTCGACTGCTTCAGCCGGTGCCGCAGCCGGAGCTGCTGCCGGCGCGGCCGGTGCGGCGCCTGCTCCCAAACCAAGCAGGTCGTCCAGTTCACCAGCCAAGCCATCTTGCGCCTGAAGCGGCGTGGCGAGCAGAAAACTCGTCACCAGTGCGGCATAACCAACTATGCGCCTTGCTATTGTCATCATGGAACTATTCTCCTCTTGGGGGGCAACACTTCTGTAGCTTCCGAAACAAAAATGGTATGAGCAGTCATCAATTCTCAAGCTTGGGGATTGTGATACCTGCTGCGTCTGCATCGCTCCGTAATACAATAGTGGAGGCCCGCTTGTCAACTGCGATTACACGATAACTCTTTTCACCCACCGTAATCTCACCGTCGCCCGAGACTTCGAGACGGCTGTTATCGAGCGTTTGCAACAGCGTAATGCGATAGTCGGCCTCGGCCGAATCTTCATCCACACCAAGTATAAAGCTCTTATCGCCACGTTTGATCTCGACCCGCTTGATGGTAAAGGGCATCTCCCGGTTAAACATCTCGTTAAGGCGCATCTCTTCGGTTTCGATATAGCGTACCAGAACAAAATCTGTCGCGCCGATCTTGTCGCCTTCGAGTACAAAGTGGCTCATGCCGGCGCGTCCCTCTTCGCCCATGAGGTTGATCTGGCAACGGTGTTTACCGTTGGGCAGCTTGGTGGCGCCCATGAATTTGATCGGCAGGCGTGTGGTTTCGATATGCTCGACGCGCAGCGACTTCAGCAAATCGGGGTGGCTCTTGGGATCTTTGGGGTCGGTACCGGCGAGATACTCGGCATAGTTGTCGAAGCCATCGCCATCGCTGTCGAGACGGTCGTCAGCCGGATCGTGCGGGTCGAGGCCGTACTTGATCTCCCACCAGTCGGGGCAGCCGCCGCCGTCGCTGTCGTAGTCGGGATCGTCGGTCGGCTCGCCCGGCTGCTCGGTCTGGCAGACGGGGCAGAGTCTAACATCAGGGGAGAAGAGCGCCGTGCAGTTGCGGTTGGCACACCAGACCCGCGTCTCCGGCACAAAGAAGCCGACGACGCGGTTGGTGTCGATCGCGATGCGATGGGGTCGTTGCAGGCGGATCAGGGCGTTGGAGTAGCTCGTGGTGGAGGCCGATTCTGCCTTCTCATGCTCGGGTTTGAGACTATCGAGCCTGGCAAAGAAGCTCTCATCACTGGCTTTCTCCGTCTGCATGCCGTTGAAGAGGGCGAGGAGTCCCAGCGCCAAAAAGAGAGCGGCAACCAGGAAGATGGTCTTGTCGTAAAAACGCTTGATTATCACCAGAAAGTGCGGCGTAGTGGCCATAACTCAGCTCTCCTCCCGCTTGAAACTGTAAACCTCAAGCTCGATCTGCACCTGAATCGGCGGGTCGATCTCGATACCAGCCACCAAACGTTGACTGGGGGGCCGCTTGGAGATGGCCTCAACCTCCGCAGTCGTCTCCCGCGCCGCTGCCAGCGCCTGCTCAGCTTCCGGTGTCACAGCGGCGGGTGCCCGCAGACCGTCGTTGACTTTGCGCATGGCAACATCCGTCACCACCACAAAGAGATCCATGGCCGCCAACCGGTTGAGCAGCTCGGCAATGGTGGTCTGCCGGGCAGTCAGCTCGAGGGTAAAGCCTTGCGCAGCGTAGTATTGAGTCTGCCGCAGCCGTCCAGCGCTGCCGGCGCTGGACGCAGCTTCACGGCGCACGCGCCGTCCGGATGCCCGTGAACTCTCGCCACCACCATCAGCGGTGTCAAACTCATCGCGTACCACCCGTTGCAGACTATCGACCTGCGCGGCATAGACCTCATCGACCAGGCGTTGCACGATGAGCAACTGCTGCGTCAAACGCGGCACATCCTGCTCACGCGGCATCGGGGCGCCGGGGGCCGTATAGCGTTCGAAACCGAAAGCAAAACCCTCTGTCACTGCCCGTACCCCCTTCACCACCGGCGCCTTGGCATACATCCTGCGGATGGTATTCAGGAGCTCCTGATTAAAACGTGAGGGACTCAAATCGAGCGGCACCACATCGCGTGCCGCCAGCGAGTTGGTCAGCAGATCACGCACCTCTGTCAGGTTGACCCGATCCTGGCGCACCACCTCCAGATTCTCCGGCGAGGGAAAGGGTTTGGCACGGTAGACCTGCTGGAGCTTGTTGTGGGCGCCATCACGCTCATGCAAGCGTTCGCCGGCCTCGCCTTTGCTGCGCAGCAGCAAGATGACGCCGACCACCAGCACGGCTACAAAGAGCACCGCCGCGCCTGCGGCAACTATTTTAGTGCGATTCATAATCTACTCCACCCACCTGAATTGCGCCGACTCCTGCAGCTCTGCCTCGAGTGTAAAGATACGTACCCGCCCCGGGAAGCGTTCGTCGTCGTTCTCACGCACAATCTTGACATTGTCGGTAAAAACGGTCCGTTTCTCCTTGAGGCTGTCGCGCAACATCTCGACGGCTGTCGCCTTGTTGCCCGAATCGGCCTGCAGCTTGGCGAGACTGTCGCTGAAGCCCCGGCCTGTAATCTGCAGCCTGGTGGTGGTGCCGGCGCTCTTCAGCGGTTCGATGCCCGTCAGCCACATACCGGGGAGGACGCTCTCCCGCACGGCTGCCAAGCGCTTGGCGATCAAGGCCCGCTGCTCGATCAGCGAGCGATAGACCTCGACCTCCTGCGCAATGCCGGACTGCTCCTGCGCCTCCTGCTCCAGCGCAGTGCGCACAGACTGCAACTTGCGCAAGCGCTGCTCAACCCCTTCACTCTGCTGCTGATAGCGGCCCGCCTGCAACGAGTAGTGCCAGACCAAAGCTCCCACCCCCACCAGCAGGGCCACGGCAGCCGCTACAAAGAAGGGAATACGCTTGCGGAAAGTCTTGCGTTGTACCAGATCGGGGGGCATCAGGTTGATCTCAACCGGGCAGCCGCCGACGCTGCGCACAGCCAGTCCCACGACCTCGCCCAGACTGTAGAAGTCCTGGCTTACCTGATCGACATCGGCACGCCCCCCCACCGTCACCTGCTGGAAGGGGTTGAGGTAGTCGACCTCGACCTTCAGCTTTTCGCGGAAGAAGGTATCCATGTGGGGCATGATCGAAGAGCCGCCCGTCAGCAAGACGAGGCTCGGCACGCTACCCCCCTGCTGGCTGCGGTAGAAGTTGATCGAACGGTTGATCTCGGCATGCAGGCGCGTGACCACGTTGCGCACCACCTTGGAGATGCGGTCGGCCACCTCATCCTCGGCACCGGCATAGACACCGCCCAGCGCCACAAAGCCGTGCTCACGCTTGAGACGCTCAGCCTGACGGAAGTCGACCTGCAACCCCTTGGCAACCTCCTGCGTGATGGTGTTGCCGGCCACCGGGATACTACGGGTGAAGATCCGGCCCTCTTCGATGAAGACGAGATTGGTGGAGCGTGCCCCGATATCGAGCACCATGGTACATTCAGCCCGCTCAGGGTAGTTATAGGCGACGCAGTTGTAGAGCGCCAGTGAGGCGACGTCGACGATCTCCGGCTCCAGCCCGACCGCCTGTACGCAGTCGGTCAGCGCCACGACGTTGTCGGTCTTGACCGCCACGATCATGACGTTCTGCTCCCCCGAAGAGGCATCGCCGACTAGCTGGTAATCCCAGACCACCTCACCGATCGGGAAGGGCACATTCTGCTCCGCCTCGTACTGGACCATCGAGAGGATTTTATCTTTGGCTACCGGCGGCAGCTTGACAAAGCGCGGAAAGACCGCCTGCCCCGAGAGGGTCATCAGCAGCGGCGCCGGGCGCATGCCGCGGTCGCGCATCAGGTCGCGCAGTGTCGAGACGATATAGGCCGAGGGGTCGGTCTCGCTGTCGGGCTCGATCCCCAGTTCAGCCACGCCATACTGCAACAGCTCGGGGGGCTGTCCCTGCTTGACCTTGAATTCAGCCAGCGACAGACGGCTGGCACCGATATTCAAGGCGAGGATTCGGTCGGACGTTAGCACTAGCGCACCACCTCGTAGTCGTCGATATAGGCCATCGCAAAGGGGGTCTTGGAACGATCCACCAGGTAGCCGGGACGCTTGTGGATATTGGGGTTGCCATCGATCATGCGCCACCACTCGTCGGCCGGGCCGACACCCTTGAAGGCTATCCGCTCGCCGGCCGCCATGATCTCGACGCCGAAGGCGTTCGACTCGCCATAGCGCGCCACGGCCGCCGGTGGCAAAACGACACAGGCGATATGCTCACCGCGCGCGACGTCGATGTAGGTAACCGTCGTCTCAAAGTAGTGGTACTGCTTCTGGGCATCCTGCGTCATGACGTGGAAGGTAAAGGTCAACTCGTCGATCCACTCCGGCGCCGTCTCGTAGTTGACCTCGAAGAGGGCCCACTCACGCCGCCGGGCACCACTGCCGGTGCGGCGTACGTTGTTCTGGTAATCGGGGGTGCGCGTCAGCGACGGACGCCCGACACGCGGCATGTTGCGAATCCGCACGGCGGCCCGTGGCGGCGCCGCTGCCGGCTGCTGAGCCAGGGCCACTTCAACGGACAACAAGACCAGCATCGCGGCTGCCGCTGCGACAACCAGGCTGTAACCAGACATCTTTTTTCTCTGCTTCATGGCGGCCTTTCGTCAAAATAAACAGTGTTGGTTAGCGCACAAAGCTGCTAATCGATTGAATTGTGGTGCTACTTTAACGAAGATCAGGGAAAATGGCAAAGCCTAAATTTAAATCTATCTGATTTGCCAAAACGGCTCCGATCAGGTAAGATGCTGCCTCTTTCATCACACCTATCGGAGAACCCCATGAGCGACTTCACCTATCAACCCGCACCCTGCGTCCCTTTCCGCGACCTCGAGGTGATCGAGCGCTGCCGCCACCTGACGCGCGAAGAGCTGGTACAACACCCCAACCCCGACTTTAAAATCCGCATCCTACCCGGCGACGAGATCACCTTCCTCTGGTTCAGCGACATGATCGCCCAGATCGTAAGCGCCCGCGACGAAGGCCGCCGCTGCGTCCTGCTCCTCCCCAACCCCTGGCCCGGCTACCGCCAGGTCGCCAAGATCATCAACGCCGCCCGTATCGACTGCAAACACCTCTGGGCCTTCTCGATGGATGAGTATGCCGACGAAGATGGCAACCTCGCACCGCAGGACTGGACCTGGGGCTTCACCAACGCCATGGTTCAGTTCTTCTGGGCCGAGATCGATCCCGACCTGCGCCCGCCGCGTGAGCAGTTCATCGGCTTCACCAAGGAGAACCTCGACTCCTACGGCAAGCTGATGGAGGACCTCGGCGGCGTCGACTGTGCCTACTTCGGCCCCGGCTGGACCGGCCACCTCGCCTTTGTCGATCCCGATGCGCCCGAATTCGACCTGCCGCTCGAAGAGTGGAAGCAGGCCAAGGCCCGCATTACCACCCTCAGCCCCTTTACCCTGGCGCAGAACTCGCTCCACGGCTGCTTCGGCGCCAGCGGCGACCTGGCCCGCGTCCCGCCCAAGGCAGCCACCATCGGCCCGGCCGAGGTGATCGCCTGCAAACATCGCTGGGATACCCACTCGATCTCGATTCAGGGCACCGTCTCGAGCTGGCAGCGCCTCACTACCCGCCTCTGCCTCCACGGCCCCGTCACCCCCCGCATCCCTGGCTCGCTGCTCCAGACGCTCAAGACCGATGTCTTCGTCAGTGAAATCGCAGCCATGCCGATCGTGCAAACCTGGGATCTCGGCTATTGATCGCAGCCCGCCAATAACCGCCACATCCAAATCTGGCTGCCCCCAAGGAAACCACCACTATGTCACGCATCTACAACTTCAGCGCCGGCCCCTCGATCCTGCCACTCGAGGTGCTGCAAGAGGCACAGGCCGAGTTCACCGACTACCACGGCACAGGCATGTCGATCATGGAGATGTCGCACCGCGGCAAAGCGTTCATGGCCGTCCTGGCCGAGGCCGAAGCCAACCTGCGCGAGCTGCTCAAGCTCTCCGACGACTACGCCGTCCTCTTCGTTCAGGGGGGCGCCAGCCTGCAGTTCGCCATGCTCCCCATGAACTTCCTGGGACGCGACGCCGTGGCCGACTACGTCAACTCGGGCCACTGGGGCGCCGCCGCCATCAAGCAGGCGCGGCTCGTCGGCAACGTCAACCTGGCCGCCAACTGCGAAAAGGATATCCCGACGCGCATGCCGGAGCCTTCCGAGCTCGCCTGGACACCCGGCGCCGCCTATGCCCATATCACCAGCAACGAGACGATCGCCGGCTCGCAATGGCATACGCTGCCGGTCACCGCGGCACCGTTGGTGGCCGATATGTCGTCCGACATCCTCTCGCGCCCCTTTGACCCAAACTCCTTCGCCATGTTCTACGCCGGCGCCCAGAAGAATCTCGGTCCGGCCGGTGTCGCCCTCGTCGTCATCCGCAAGGAGTTTGCCGAACGCGACAACAAGGCGCTCCCCGCCATGCTGCGCTACACCTCCTACATCGAGCACGGTTCGATGTACAACACCCCGCCCAGCTTTGCCGTCTACATGCTGATGCTCACCACCCGCTGGCTCAAAAAGTTCGGGATCGAGCGGATGCATGCCCAGAATGTCGCCAAGGCCGGGCTGCTCTACAACGCGATCGACAGCGGCACCTTCTACCGCGGCACGGCGGCCCGCCCCTTCCGTTCGAATATGAACGTCACCTTCCGCCTTCCCACCGAGGAGCTGGAGGCGCGCTTCTGTCAGGAGGCCACCAAGGAGGGCCTCAGCGGACTCAAGGGTCACCGCTCTGTCGGCGGTATCCGCGCCTCGATCTACAACGCCCTGCCCGTGGCCGGCGTCGAGGCCCTCGTCAGCTTCATGCGCGACTTCGAGCAGCGCTGCGGCTGACGCCGTACGCTGCGGCCACAACTTGAGTGGCACCGGGGAACGCACTCTATTCAGATGTCACGCGCCTTCCAACTGGTGGCCCCCTACCAACCGACCGGCGATCAGCCAGAGGCGATCGCCGCGTTGGTGGCCGGTCTGGCTGCCGGACAACGCCGCCTGACCCTCGAGGGGGTCACCGGCTCGGGCAAGACCTATACCATGGCCAACGTGATCGCGGCTCAAAACCGTCCCGCGCTCATCATCTCGCACAACAAGACGCTGGCCGCCCAGCTCTTTGCCGAACTCAAAGCCTTCTTCCCGCACAACGCCGTCGAGTACTTCGTCAGCTACTACGACTACTACCAGCCGGAAGCCTATATCCCCCAGACCGACACTTTTATCGAGAAGGATGCCTCGATCAACGACGAGATCGAACGCTACCGCCTCTCGGCTACCAACTCGCTGCTGGGGCGCAACGATGTGATCATCGTCGCCAGCGTCTCCTGCATCTACGGCCTCGGCTCACCGGAAGACTACCGCTCGATGCTGGTCGAAATCCGGCCGGAGCAGACGATCGCACGCGAAGAGCTGCTGACGCGCCTCGTCGCCATCCAATACCAGCGCAACGACATCGAACCGGCCCCCGGCACCTTCCGCGTCCGGGGCGACGTCGTCGACATCTTCCCCTCCTACCGCAAAGACGGCATCCGCATCGAATTTTTCGGTGACGAGGTGGTCGGTATCCGGCGCTACGACCCCGTCGCCTGCCGCAGTGGCGAGGCGCTCAGCGCCGCCCTCATCTCGCCGGCCAAACACTTCGTGCTGCCACGTGAGAAGATCGACAACGCCCTCGACCACATCCGCGCCGAACTCGATGAACGCATCACCTGGTTCGAGGAGCGCGGCAAGCTTCTCGAAGCGCAACGCATCGCCCAGCGTACCGCCTTCGACCTCGAGATGCTGCGCGAACTCGGCTACTGCAGCGGCATCGAAAACTACTCGGCCCACCTCGCCGGACGCGCCCCCGGTGAGCCGCCCGCCTGCCTGATCGACTACTTTCCCGACGATTTTTTGACGATCATCGACGAGTCACACGTCTCCCTGCCGCAACTGCGCGGCATGTACAACGGCGACCGCGCCCGCAAGCTGACCCTGATCGAACACGGCTTCCGCCTCCCCTCGGCTGCCGACAACCGCCCCCTCGAATTCCACGAGTTTGAGGCCAAGGTAGGGGCCATCATCTACGCCAGCGCCACCCCCGGCCTCCACGAGAGCGAGGTCAGCCAGACGACCGCGCTTCAGATCATCCGCCCCACCGGGCTGCTCGATCCCCCCGTCGAGGTGCGCCCCCTGACGGGCCAGATCGACGACGTGATCGAGGAGATCCGCCGCACGGCCGCTGCCGGCGACCGCACCCTCGTCACCACCCTCACCAAGCGCACTGCTGAAGACCTGACCCTCTACCTCAACGAAGCCGGCCTGCGCGTCGAGTATCTCCACTCTGATATCGATGCGCTTGAGCGCGTCGCCATCCTCGGGCGTCTGCGGCGCGGCAAGTTCGATACCCTCGTCGGTATCAACCTGCTGCGCGAGGGGCTCGACCTGCCCGAAGTCGCCCTCGTTGCCGTGCTCGATGCCGACAAAGAGGGCTTTCTGCGCTCGGCCACCTCGCTGATCCAGACGGCCGGACGCGCCGCCCGTCACCTTCAGGGACGTGTGATCCTCTATGCCGATACCATCACTGGCTCCATGCGCCGCATGATCGAGACCACCGAACTGCGCCGCGAGCGGCAGCAGGAGTACAACCGTACACATGATATTACGCCCCGCAGTGTGGCACGTGCCCTCAACGACGAGCTACGACAGGAGGAGGAGGCGCGTCAGCTCGCCTCGCAGGCGGTGGCCGAGACGCTGGCTGAGTATGATGTAGCGACGGTGCTGGCCGAGCTGGAGCGCGAGATGTTCGAGGCGGCGGAGGCGCTCGAGTTTGAACGCGCCGCCGCCCTGCGCGATGAAATCCGCGAACTCGGCGGCAAGGTGGTGTAAAGGGCAGGACGCAGGGGGAGCGGAGCTATTGCCAGGGTTGTTCGGCAATTGGGTGGCGGGAGCCGAGATGGCGGGAGAGCAGAAAAAGATAGTCACTGAGGCGGTTGAGCCAGGCGGTGGCGGAGGCACCGCCGGGGATAGACTCGGTGGTCAGCAAGTCGACGAGGCGGCGTTCGGCACGGCGGCAGACGGTACGGCAGACATGCGCCTGCGCCACGGCCAGATCACCGCCCGGCAGGATAAAGTGGTTTAAAGGCGGCAGAGAGACGGCCAGTTCGTCGATCACCTGCTCCAGCGCTGTAACTTCGCTCTGTTGTAACGGCTGCAGATGGTAGTGCTGACAGGTTTCGCTATCGACGGCGGCGATAACGCCGCCCAGTCTGAAGAGCTGGCGCTGGAGCTGCTCTAAAAGGGGCGGGGTGGCGGAGCGGGTGGTTGTAAATTGTGAGTGGTGAACTGTAAGCTGTGGTGGAGGGGCGGGGGGCTCATCTGCAGCCACCGTAGCGGGAAGGGGGCTTGGGGCGAGCAGCGCGCGCAGTAGCCCGAGGTGGGCACTCAGTTCATCGAGTGTGCCGCAACATTCAACCCGCAAGTCGCTCTTGCGCACGCGCTGCTTGTTGAGCAACGTCGTCTCGCCCTGATCGCCATTTCCGGTGTAGATTTTCATCGCAACCCTTCAATCGAGGGGATCAAAGGCCTCTCTGGTACGGTAGCACATCGGGCAGACCCACTCATCCGGCAACTCGTTAAAGGGCACGCCGGGCGGAATATCACCCAGCTCGTCGCCTTTGGCCGGATCGTAGATGTAGCCGCACTGGCTGCAGATATAGCGGTCGTTGGCTTGGTTGTTCATACGGCAAAATACTTCGCTTGCGGGTGGTGGGCAATGATGGCCGAAGTCGTCTGCTCCGGCACCATCTGCATGCTTTCGGTGAGGCTGATGCCGATCTGCTCCGGCTTGAGCAGGGCGAAAAGGAGGCGATGCGCCTCCAGGTCGGGGCAGGCTGGATAGCCGAAGGCGTAGCGCGATCCCTGATACTCCTGCACCGCATAGCCGGCCGTGGTGGCCGGCCGCTGTGCGGCGATGCCCAACTCGCGCCGGATCACCTCATGCCAATATTCGGCCAGGGCATCGGTAAGCTCCACGCCATAGCCATGCAGCATCAGGTAGTCGTGATAGCGGTCGGCCGCAAAGAGCTCATGGGCGACCCGGTCGAGCTCCGGTCCGATACTCACCACAAAGAAGGCGACGATATCACCGCCTTCGGCCTCACTCTTGAAGTAGTCGGTGATGCAGCGGTGCGGCGGCAACGCCTGGCGCGGGAAGGTGAAGTCGTAAATCGCGCCCTGGTCCTCGACCTTGAGAGTTTCACCTGCAGCCCAGGCGCGGAAGTAGCCGTAGGCGGCACGGGCCGCAACCAGCCCCTCACTCTCAGAGCGCTGTATCAGGCGGGTGTAGAGTGGACGCACCTCGCGCTCGACCAGCGCTTCATACTCGGCCACGCTCAGCTTGCCGCGCCGATAGCCCCAACGGCCACGGAAGAGGGCCGGCTCGTTCATGAAGGGGAGAATCTCGTCCACGGGAATCTCTGACACATGGCGTATGCCGAGGAAGGGCGGCTGCGGTACCGGGTTGTGGCGTTCCAGTTCGACCTCACGCGGCGAAGGGCGGCTGGCGTTGCGTTGACGCACTTCGATTGTAGTCGACTCGAGCCGGCCGGCTTCATGCTCGCGGATCGCCCGCAGACCGGCAAAGGCATCGGCGCAATAGACCACCGGCCGGTCGTAGCCGGGGGCGCAATCGTGGGCAACAAAGGCAGGAGTGAGGGCCGCGCCGCCCAGCAGCACCGGCTGGGTAAGTCCGGCCTCCTGAAAGAGCGCCATGCTGTCGCGCATTACCAGCGCCGATTTGACCAGCAGTCCCGAGAGGCCGATTACATCGACCTTGAGCTCACGCGCTTTGGCAATGATCGTCGTGGCGGGGACCTTGATCCCCAGATTGTGGACCTCATAGCCGTTGTTGCTGAGGATGATATCGACCAAATTCTTGCCGATATCGTGGACGTCACCGGCGACGGTGGCGAGCAGCACCTTGAGGGTGGCGCTACCGGCGCTCTTGACCATGAAGCGTTCCAGGTGGTTGACTGCCTGTCGCATCACCTCGGCCGACTGCAGGACAAAGGGCAGCAGCATCTCGCCGGTGGCAAAGAGCGCCCCCACTTCACGCATGGCCGGTACCAGAATCGTATTGATGATGGCATTGGCGGTATAGCGCCGCAACAGAATTTCGAGCAGCTCCTCGACTCCCTCCTTGCGGCCGGCGACAACCAGCCCGGCAAGCCGGCGTTCAAGCGGCTGGTTATCATCCTCTGCCCCGCTTGCAGCGGAGTCGTCACGCGCGGTGGCGAAGTGCTCGATGAAGGCCGTCAGGGGGTCGCGGCCAGCGACGGGGGCAGCGTTGTTGATCAGGTTGAGGCAGAGCTGGCGCTCCTCGGCGGGGATTGTGTGCAGCGGCACGATCCTGGCGACGTCGACAATGGCGGCATCCAGTCCGGCGGCGACCGCCTCGTGGAGGAAGACCGAGTTGAGGAGCTTGCGGGCGGCCGGGGCCAGACCGAAGCTGATATTGCTCAGTCCGAGGCAGGTCATGACCCCCGGCAGCTCGGCTTTGATGCGGCGGATGGCGGCCAGCGTCTCGAGCGCCGAGTTGCGTAACGTTGCATCGCCCGAGCCGATGGTAAAGGTAAGGGGATCGAAGAGGAGGTCGCCGGGGCGCAGGCCGTGCTCTCCCACAGCCCGCTGATAGATCTCTTTGGCGACGGCGACCTTATCGTCGGCCGTCAGTGCCATACCACGCTCATTGATCGTCAGCGCCACGACAGCCGCCCCATAGCGTTTGACCAGCGGGCAGATGCGGTCGAGGTTTTTGCCGCCATCTTCGAGATTGATCGAGTTGACCAGTGAGCGCCCCGGCAGCAACGGCAGTGTCGCTTCGAGGACGGCAGGCGAGGTGGAGTCGATCATCAACGGCAGGCGCGTGGTGGTGCGCAACTCCTTGACCAGCGTCACCAGGTCGGCCTGTTCATCACGTCCGGCATAGGCGGTGCAGAGATCGAGAGCCATAGCGCCGGCGCGCTCCTGCTGCAACGCCAATTCGATGATCGCCTGCTGGTCGCCGGCCAGCAGGCTTTCACGAAAGAGTTTCGAGCCGTGGGCATTGAGCCGCTCGCCGATCATGAAGGGGGGAATCTCCGGTTGCAGGTCGAAGGCCTGATAGGCGCTGGCGACCCGGGGTCGTTCAGCCACCTGACGCGCCGCCGGCTCGGCAGCGTCCAGGGCGGCAACGAGGGCGGCGATATGCGCCGGAGTGGTGCCGCAGCAGCCGCCCACCACCGTGACCCCCTGCTCCACCACAAAGCGGCGCATGGCGGCGGCAAACTCGGCCGGCGCCAGCGGGTAACGCGTCTGCCCCTGCTCCAGCAGCGGCAGACCGGCATTCGGCATCACGGAGATGCGTCCCGGCCAGTTGCGGGAGAGCCAGGTGATCTGCTCGCCCATTTCGTGCGGCCCGGTGGCGCAGTTGAGGCCGAGCGCCAGAAGCGGATAGGGTGCCAGCGTCGCAACGACAGCAGCGATGTCGCTGCCGGTCAGGAGGGTACCGGTGGTTTCGACAGTGACCGAAACCACCAGCGGCACCTCGCGTGCAAGGTGCGTCATAGCTGCACGGCAGGCGACCAGGGCGCATTTGATCTGCAACAGGTCCTGGCAGGTTTCAAGGATCAACAGGTCGACGCCGGCTTCGACCAGGAGGGTGGCCTGTTCGAGATAGGCGGCCGCGAGGGCTTCGAGCCCGACCTGGTTGAGGAGCGCCAGCTTGGTGCCGGGCCCGAGCGAACCGCAGACCAGCGTGCCGGGAAACTCTGCGGCAACGCCGCGTGCCAGTTGCACGGCGGCCCGGTTGATCGGGGCGACCTCGGCCTCCAGGCCGTATTCGGCCAGCACCAGGCGGTTGGCACCGAAGGTGTTGGTCTCCAACACCTGCGCACCGGCAGCGGCAAAGCTGCGGTGAATGGCGGCAATCACCTCCGGCTGTGAGAGATTGAGCCACTCGTTGCAGCCATCATAGCCGCCCCACGCCTGCGGTGGGAGTGCGTAGTTCTGGATTGAGGTGCCACAGGCACCGTCGAAGATGAGAATTTTATGCGCCTTCAGCGCCTCTTGTCTGTCATGCGGCATTTTGCCTGCTCCCTGCTCGCTATCGGTTTAGGCGTTTAATACCTTAATAAAAGCGGTGATCCTTTGCCAGATTATTTTATCGGAATCTTGCTGCTTGCAAATCACCTCGTTTGACGCTAAACTTACACCATTCGCAACAATTTAGTAGGAAAACGAGCTGCATGTCGACTGATGACTCAATCGAAGTAATGGGCACCGTCGTTAAGGTGCTCCCCGCCACCATGTATCGCGTCAAGCTGGATAACGGCCACGAAGTGCTGGCCCACGTCTCGGGACGAATGCGCAAACACTTTATCAAGATCACCACCGGTGACAAGGTGACCATGGAGATATCTCCTTACGACCTGACCAAAGGCCGCATCACCTATCGTCACAAGGTCTGACGCCACACACACACCTGCCGCAGCTCGAGGGCCGTCCTGCCCCTGCTCCGGCGCCATCTACGGGAACGATTATGAAAGCCAGAGAAGTAACCAAACGCGTCTCGCTCGTAGGCGCCATTGACTGGAATCGCCGTCTCTTCGACGATCTCATTCCACTGCCCGACGGGACCAGCTACAACTCCTATCTCGTCTATGGATCGGAGAAGACAGCCCTGATCGACGCTACTGACCCCGCAATGTGGCGTCATCTCGAAGTCCCGCTGCGCGACGTGAAAAAGATCGACTACATCGTCTCGCAACATGCCGAGCAGGATCACTCCGGCACTCTGCCACAAGTGTTGGCTCTCTATCCCGAGGCTGTCATACTCTGCTCCAGCAAGGCCAAGCCGATGCTGATCGATCACCTCCATATCGATGAGGCCCGCATTCAAGTGGTTGCCGACGGCGAAAAAATCTCCCTGGGCGACCGCACCCTCCAGTTCGTCTACACCCCCTGGGTTCACTGGCCCGAGACGATGTGTACCCTGCTGCCTGAGGAGAAAATCCTCTTCACCTGCGACTTCTTCGGCTCACACTTTGCCACCTCCCGCATCTACGCCGGCCACGAGCCGGCCGTCCTGCTGGCAGCCGCCCGCTACTACGCCGAAATCATGATGCCCTTCCGTGCGGCCATCAAAGGCAATCTCAAGAAGCTCGATGGGCTCTCCTACAATCTTATTGCGCCCAGTCACGGCCCCCTCTACGACAATCCCGACCTGATCGTCGATGCCTATCGCAACTGGGTCTCTGACGACGTCTCCAATCGCGTCGTCATCCCATATATCTCGATGCACGGCAGCACCGAGCTGATGGTCGACCACCTGATCGACGAGCTGGCTGTACGCCAGATTGAGGCCCTTAAATTCAACCTGACTGTCGCCGACCTGGGGCAACTCGCCATGGCGCTGATGGATGCTGCCACGATTGTCATCGGCACACCCACCGTCCACCTGCACTCACACCCCGCTGTCACCTACGCGGCGACTGTCGCCAACGCCATACGCCCCAAGACGCGCCATGTAGCCGTGCTCAACTCCTACGGCTGGGCAACCAAGGTGGTCGAAGAGCTCACCGGTCTGATCCCCAACCTCAAGGCCGAAGTTCTGGGTGCCGTGCTCACCAAGGGGATGCCACGGGCTGCAGACTTTGCCGAGATCGACAAGCTGGCCGATACGATCCACGACAAACACGTCGCACTTGGACTCCTCTGAGATGACCTCCTGGCGCAAAGAACTTCATATTTTCTACGGGGAGTTCGACGGCCAGCGCCGCAAATGTGTTCTGGTCAAAATCATCGGTAGCGACAAATGACACTTGGCCGCCGCATCGCCGTACTGACCCTGGCGCTGGCCACCCTGCTGGGCAGCGGTTGCGCCCTGCTGGAGCGCAAACCGACGATTGTCAGCGACTCCCAGCTCAACTGGCTGGCCGTCAAATACCGTCCTCTCGACCCGGCCCGTCCCCCCTGCCGTATCGAGATTGTCGGCGCCGGCTACCTCGACTTCATGATCGGTGCCAGTCCGCTGGTGGCCGACTCCTTTGCCACCGATACCGAAAACATCAACTGGGACAAGATGAACCACGAGAAGCTCGGCATGCAGCCGGGCGAGGCACGTCGTCTGATGCAGTTCTTTGTCGATGGCGGCCTGCTGCAGTCGGCTAAAAAGCGCGGCCGGCGCCAACTCGACGATCCCGATGTCCCCGGTATCGCCCTCTTCCGCTGGCGCATCAACGGCGATGCCGGTGGCAGCCTCACCTCTGACCCCGAACTGCTGGCGATTGTCGAGGATATCATCAACCACCTCTCCCGCGAGTAAGCCCGTGAGGCTCCGCGCTTGCATCAGTCTCTGGAGGGCGGTATGCCCTGAGCCTGTCGAAGGGCCGCAGCACTAACTGTAAAGGGCTTTTGTCTTTTTGAACTCAGATTACACAGATAGCTGTAAGCCGTCAGCCGTTAACAGAGGCGTAAGCGGTGCCACTGTAGCTGCGCGTGCGCTCCTCACAGCTTACAACTCACTTCTCACCTATTACTGGCAGACTCTCATTCGCGCAGATTCGCAGTTAAAAAGGCTCCCGGCCCGTGCCGCCCTCGTCCTCATGCTCCTCGGCACCCTGCTGCCGGCCGCCGCCGCTCCGGCCGCTGCAAACGGTGCGACACCGCTCAAACCACTGCTGACCATCTCGTTCAACAACTACCGCCGCGTTATGCAGAGCGCCAGCCTCGCCTTGCAGGGTGCCGCCCTGCCCGAGGCCGCCAAACAGTTTGAAGCGCTCTTCAACTCGCTCATGCTGCTGCCAACCACTGACGGCCTCGATACCTACGCTGCCGGCCAAATCTTTATTCTGCTGCCTGATCCCCCCGATGGCCCGCCTGTTACCGCCGCACTCCTGCCGCTCAACGACCACCACGGTGCCAATCTGATCACCGCCCTGCAACGCCACTACCGCAACGCCACCCATAACGGCGGCATCCTCACCTTCGACACCCCGCACGATGTCACCCACGAAGCCCTCCTCCTCCTCGCTGTAGCCGAAGGTCGCGCCCTGCTGGCCGACAACCACCATGGCCTGCAGTGGCTGGCACGACAACTACGCGACCGTACCCTGCCGCAGGCGGCACCGCTTAAGGAGCCGCTGCGCCTTACAGCCGACGCCCCTCTGCTCGGGCTCCTGCTCCAGCTCTACGCCGTCATGAGCCGCCAGGCCGTGCCCGCGGCCGACACCCTCATCCCCTCACTCGATCATCATCTCCATCTGACAGGCGAATTCATCTCGGCCTTTGAGACCATCGATCTCGGCCTCAACGGCGGCCTGCACGACTTCAGCGCCACCCTGCGGTTCCATCCCGCCAGCAACACCCCGCTGGCACAAGCCGTGGCCACCCTGCCGGCTCCATCGCAGGCTCTCGATGCCCTCCTCCCCGAATCCGCCCTCGCCTGCAACATCAGCAGCCTCTTGCCCCTCCTCAAGGTGCTGCCACCCGAACTCGTCACCTGGCAGGAGGAGCTGGCCGCCAACACCCAACTGCTCGGTCTCCGCGTTGCTCCCGGAATGCCGGGCTGGCTCAAGCTGCTGCTCCCGCTCAGCAACGGCCACTATGCGACAGCCCTCACACGCACCGCCAAAGGACACGGCCTCTGTACCATTCAACTCTTTGAGTTCGCCACCCCGGCGCAGGCAGAGGCCGCCCGCTCCCTGCTACTGCCGCTACTGCCGGCCAGCAACCACAATCAAGGCCCGCTGCTGCCTCTGGCACGCCGCCGCAGTCAGGCCCACGAGATTGCCGGCTACCAGATCGCATCCACGACCAATCAGGCGTCCAGCAGCTACGGTGCGGCCCTGAGCACCGCCTTCATCTCACTGCTCCATCTCAACACCGTCGAGCTGACCCGTCACGACCGCTACTTGGCAGTTGTGCGCGGCTCGGCAGGATCGATCGATCAGTTGCTGCAGCCGCTCAGCGGCAGCCGGCACTCCACTACCCTCAAACGCTCACGGCAGGAGTTCGACGCCCTCCCGCCCAACGCCCTGCTGCTGGCCGCCGGCCGCATCGCCCCTACCGAGGCGCTCCGCAACGCCATTAACTCGATTCCCTCCCTTGCCGACCGCCTCTCCACACTCCCCCTGCCGGGCGACGACCTCCACTGGCGTATCTGGCGTCGCGACCACACACTTTACTGTCAACTCCGCCTCCCCGGCAACGAGGTGATGGCCTGGGGTCGCCTCGGCAACCTCGATCGCAGCCTGCTGCAGGAGCTCCTCTCCAACTTCATGCTCGATCAGATCAACCGCAACAACCGCAACGAACAGCAGTTGCTCCCGGAACATCTCTCCCACCCCGCCACCACCGTAGCGCCCGCGGGGCGTGAGTAACTTGCACTTACGTTCTCTTATGCCGTCGTGTGCCGTTTAAGATAAGTGCCTCTGCTGCTGACAAGCACTGAGCTTGTCGAAGTACTTTTTACTTCTCACTTATCACTTGCCCCCCCCTGGCTCACCAGATACTGCTGCCGCGCCCGCCCGTGGCCACCCTGCGCTGCCGCGATCTCTGCCTCACTCGTCACTGTCAGCCAAATCTGCCGTGCTCCGGTGCGCTCAAAGTCGTGTATCAGATAGATCGTGCCATCACGCAAGACCAGCGGCTTGTTCATCATAACGCCATCGCTCAACCGTCGTGGTGCCGACCAGCTCAGCTCAGACCCATCCGGCCTGCTGCAAACCGCCGCCCAGACGCCGTTACGCGAGAGATTATAGGCGTCATGCATCCCCTGCGCCCAGAAGAGCCACAGCCGTTTGTCGGGTGCCAGCCAGACCACAGGGTCGTAGGCCCGCACCGGGCCGGCGC
Organism: uncultured Lentisphaerales bacterium; assembly: GCA_964599645.1. Lineage (GTDB taxonomy): Bacteria > Verrucomicrobiota > Kiritimatiellia > RFP12 > JAAYLN01 > JAAYLN01. The sequence continues at coordinate 29,385 of CAZRGQ010000006.1, forward strand.
CATCGGGGTCGACCACCAGCCGCTCGCTACTCCAGCTCACGCCCCCATCATCGCTCGTCGCCAACACCACATAGTTGTTGTGATCTTCAGTGGGCGTCACACCACCATACCAGGTGGCAAAGAGACGTCCTCCCGGCGTAACCGCCACTCCCGGAATGCCCTGAAAGGCCCTGGTGGACGCCGCATGCTCCGCCCCCGGTGCTGTAATCAACACCGCTGCCTGTTGCCTCGCTGCCCGATCAAACTACCCACCAGATAGAGCCCGACACCGATACAGATGGCACTGTCGGCCACGTTGAAGGCCGGAAAGTGATGCCCCTGCCAATGGAAATCGAGAAAATCGACCACATAGCCGAAGCGGATACGATCCATCAGATTGCCGACGATGCCACCGAGCAACAACGCCAACGCCGGACGCCCCAGCCACAAGCCGTAAAAAAGCTCCTGCCGCCGCCGTACCAGCACCACCAGCATCACCACGGCAAAGAGGATCAACAGCAGCCGCCATCCTGCCAACACCCCCCAGGCCGCACCGCTGTTACGGATGTAGTGGAGGTTAAAAAGTCCTGCAATCACCTGCCGCTGCTCGCCATAGAGAAACTCTGTCTGAATCCAGAGCTTGGTGAGCTGATCCAGCAGCACCGTCAGCAGCACTCCAGGCAGCAGACGCATTACACCACCGACTCAAGGAGCGGTCCGGCGCGCCGGTGTGGCACCCAGACCGGCCCGACGCCGCTCCTGCGATGCCTGACACTCAATGCAGTTGTGCGCAAAGGGCAGCGCCACCAGACGCTGCTTGCCGATCAGTTTTTCACAACTCTGGCAGATGCCGTAAATGCCATCATCAATCTTGCGCAACGCCTCATCCACCGCATTGATGCGCTGCTGTACGCCCCCGGCCCGCTCCAGAGCAAAGAGACGCTCAAAGGCATCGCTGCCATCCTCGGCCGGATTGCCCTTGTCGTCACGCTTGAGCGAAGAGTTGTGCAGATAGGCTACCTTGCCCGAGAGATCGTTACGCAGTTTCATCAGCAGTGCGCGAAACTCCGCCAGGCTCGCATCGCTGAAGCGCACCGCCGGCTTGGCTGCACCCGCCGCCACCGCCTTCTTCGCCGGGCTCTTTTTGGCTACCGTCGCGGCTTTACTCTTGACCGTGGTCTTGGCAGGAGCCTTTGCGGCCGCCACCGGTTTGGCCGTACTTTGGGCCTCCGCCTGCACCGGAGCGGCCTTGGCAGCAGTTGACTTGACCACGCCCTGCGGCGCCGGACTCTTCTTGGCAACAGGTTTCTTGGCGGCAGGTTTCTTGGCAGGAGTGCTCTTTTGGGCTACTGCTTTGGTTGCCGCTCTTTTGGCCGCACTCTTGACCGTCGTCTTTACCGCAGTCGCCTTGGTTACCGCCTTGCCCGCCGCAGTTGTTGCGGACGTTTTGGCGGTTGCGGTGCCTTTGCGGGCTGCACTCGATCTCTTGGCTGGAGTTCCGGCTCCCTCTGCGGCTGTGGTTTTGGCCTTTTTGCTGGTCGTCTTGCTGGTCATACCTGCCCTCTCTTCAGGTGCATCGATACAAGCGCACTGCTGCCGCTTATAATGGCACCCGTAAATGTGAGGTTGGAATTTTACAAAATTGTTGGCGCGATTGCAATCCAAAACTGCCGCTCCCCCGCCGCCTGCTGGCAGGCAACCGCTCAGTGACAGGGGAGGGAGGCATAGGAGGCGCGATAAGAGAACCGCAAGATAGCAAGGGACAGGGATAGTAAGGGACGGAGAAGAGCCAGTAAGAGACAGAGAAGCCGCTGGGGGGGGGGGCGCCAGCAAGGGACAGAGAAGAGAATCCCGTAATTCTAAATTTGGCATCGCTATCGGGATCGCTATCGGGACCGAATAAAAAGGACGTAATTCGACCCCGCCCCCGATACCGATTTCGATACCGATTTCGATTTCGGCTGCACCTATTGCTCATAAGCTATGCTCCTCGCTCGTCTCTGCCACACCTCTGTCACTGACCGATTACGCAGGCAGCGGCTTGCGTTTTGACACATTTTATGGCATAAGTAGACTTCATACCACCCATCAACAGTAGTTTATCGAATGAACGTTCCATTTAAAGTCGATCTGCAGGGCAAAGTCGCAGCCGTCACCGGCGGCGGCGGTATCCTCTGCAGCGTTATGGCCGAGGCGCTGGCAGCCTGCGGCGCCCGTGTTGCCGTGCTGGACCTCCGTCTGGAGGCGGCTGAAAAGGTCGCCACCGGGATCAACAAGGCTGGCGGCGAGGCGCTCGGTCTCGCCTGTAACGTGCTTGAGCTCGACAGCCTCAAGGCGGCCAATCAGGCAATTGAAGCGGCCTACGGCCCCGTCGATATCCTGATCAACGGCGCCGGTGGCAACCACCCCAAGGGCACCACCAGCCGCGAACAACTGCTACGCGCCGATCTCGATCACAAGGCCGAAGGTTTCGTCTCCTTTTTTGATCTCGATCCCGCCGGTATCCAGTTTGTCTTCAACCTCAACTTCCTCGGCACCCTGCTGCCGACACAGGTCTTCACCCGCGGCATGGCGGGTAGCAACGGCGGCGTGGTGATCAACATCTCCTCGATGAATGCCTTCAAGCCGCTGACCAAGATCCCCGCCTACAGCGCCGCCAAGGCGGCCATCAGCAACTTCACCCAGTGGCTGGCGGTACACCTGGCGCCGGTCAATGTGCGCGTCAACGCGATTGCTCCGGGCTTCTTCCTGACCGACCAGAACCGGGCGCTGCTCACCAATGCCGACGGCTCGCTGACAGCACGCGGCGACAAGATCAAGGAGCACACCCCGATGGGCAAATTCGGCGAGCCGGCCGATCTGCTCGGTGCGCTGCTCTGGCTCGTTTCAGAGCCGGGCGCCGGTTTTGTTACCGGCACCGTGATACCGATCGACGGCGGCTTCTCCGCCTTCAGCGGCGTCTGATTTCACCTTAACCCCCAAACAACCTTAGGAGCTTAAAATAATGAACCAACCTCAAGCCGATATCGGCGTCGTCGGGCTGGCCGTAATGGGCGAGAATCTGATTCTCAACATGGAAGACAAGGGCTTTACCGTAGCCTGCTACAACCGCACCGTCGAGAAGGTCGATGCCTTCGTTAACGGGCGTGGTGCCGGCAAGCGTCTGATCGGCTGCCACAACCTGCAGGAGCTGGTCGCTGCCCTCAAACCGCCGCGCCGCATCATGCTGATGATCAAGGCCGGCAAGCCGATCGACGATTTTATCAACCAGATTTCGCCCCTGCTCTCCGGGGGCGATATCCTGATCGACGGCGGCAACAGCCATTTTCCCGATACGATCCGCCGCTGCCGGGAGGCCGATGCACGCGGCTTGCAGTTTATCGGCGCCGGTGTTTCAGGCGGCGAAGAGGGTGCCCTCAACGGTCCGGCTATCATGCCGGGCGGCAGCGCGGCAGCCTGGCCCCACGTACAGCCGATCTTTCAGGCGATCGCCGCCAAGGTGGCCGACGGCTCGCCCTGCTGCGACTGGATCGGACCCGACGGCGCGGGCCACTTTGTCAAGATGGTCCACAACGGTATTGAGTATGGCGACATGCAGCTCATCTGCGAAGCCTACCACATCATGTCAGAAGGCCTCGGCATGACCGCTGCCGAGATGAGCGCTGTCTTTGCCGAGTGGAATACGGGGCTGCTCGATAGCTACCTGATCGAGATCACGCGCGATATTCTGGCCAAGGTCGATGATGAGAGCGGCACACCGGTGGTCGACCTGATCCTCGATGCTGCTGGTCAGAAGGGAACCGGCAAGTGGACCTCGCAGGCCGGTCTCGATCTGGGCGTGGCGATCCCCCAGATTGCCGAAGCCGTCTTTGCCCGCTGCCTCTCGGCCATCAAGGAGGAACGTGTGGCGGCGTCCAAGGCGCTACGCGGGCCGCGGGCCACCTTCCGTGGCGACCGCGACAAGTTTATCGCACAGCTCCACGATGCGCTCTACGCCAGCAAAATCTGCTCTTACGCCCAAGGCTACCAGTTGCTGCGCGCCTCGGCCAGCGAGATGGGCTGGAAGCTCAACTACGGCCAGATTGCCCTGATCTGGCGCGGCGGCTGCATCATCCGGGCCCAGTTCCTCGATCACATCCGCGACGCCTATGCGCGCAAACCACGCCTCGCCAACCTGCTGCTCGCCCCTCACTTCAAGGCGGCCATCAGAAAGGCGCAGCCCAACTGGCGTCGCGTCCTGATACAGGCGATCAAGCTCGGCATTCCCACCCCAGCCATGAGCGCCGCCCTCAGCTACTACGATGGTTATCGCTGCGCCCGCCTGCCGGCCAACCTGCTCCAGGCCCAGCGCGACTACTTCGGCGCCCACACCTACGAGCGTGTTGACCGTCCGCGGGGCGAATTCTTCCACACCAACTGGACGGGACTGGGCGGCACCACCTCGGCCTCCACCTATACCGCCTGAGGGGTCTATGGCCCGTGCCCAGCCGACACGCCAAGCGCGCCTTGAGCGCTTCATGCTGCGCCTGATTCAGCATGAAGGGTCGGATCAGGGGCACACGCGCGATATCCGCCTGCTTTTATGGCTGTTAAAGCGCTTTTCGCGCCTGTTCGAGTTGATCGTGCAGGCGCGACTCTTTCTCTACGATGTGGGGATCATGCCCCGCTTCCACCTCGGTTGCCAGATCATCAGCGTCGGCAACATCACCGTAGGCGGCACGGGCAAGACCCCCGTCGTTGAGATTCTGGCACGCGAACTCAACGCGGCCGGACGCAAGGTGGCGATCCTCAGCCGCGGCTACCGCAAGAAGGAGAAGCCGTGGTGGCAGCGTCTCTTTCTCGGCGACCAGATTTCACCGCCACGAGTGGTAAGCGACGGCAAGCGCGTACTACTCGATAGTGAGCTGGGCGGCGACGAACCCTATATGCTGGCGCGCAACCTGCCGGGCGTGGTGGTGCTGGTCGATAAAGACCGCGTCAAGAGCGGACGCTATGCCATCAAACACTTCGGCTGCGACATGCTGCTGCTCGATGATGGCTTCCAGTATCAACGACTCAAACATCGCCATGAGCTGCTGCTGGTCGACTACACCAACCCCTTCAGCAACGGCTACCTGCTGCCGCGCGGCATCCTGCGTGAACCGGTCAAGAACCTGCGGCGGGCCAACTTTGTCTTTATTACCAAGTCAAACGGTGACACCACCGAACTGCGTCGCCGGCTGCACGCCTTGAATCCCGGGGCCGAGATCACCGAGACCCGTCACCGCCCCTGCTACTTCAAGAATGCCGAGACGGGTGAACGGCTGGAGCTCGGCTGGATCGCCGGCAAGCAGGTAGTGGCCCTCTCGGGCATCGCCGCCCCCTTCGGCTTTGAGAAGTCGTTGCGCGACATGGGAGCCCGTGTGATGCTCTGTGAACGGTTTGTCGACCACCACCGCTATCGCCAGCAGGAGATTATCGAGATCATCAACCAGGCGACCGAGCGTGGCCTCGACGCCATCATCACGACCGAAAAGGATGCCGTACGCCTGCCACGCATGGAGGCCCCCCAGATACCGATCTACTACCTGCGTATGGAGATCGAGATTCTTGAGGGCTACGACAACTTCCGCGACTGCGTCAACCGCATCTGCCTGCGTTAGCAGGACATCAAGATCCCCCCTCCCCTTTTTGCCCTCTTGGGGCTCCCGCCTATGCCATTAGGTGCTATTAGGGACAGAGAATAGGATGGTGAAACTCGCTGGGGACAGAGAAAGAAGGGAGTTTCTCTGTCCCCAGCTATGCTGTACCCCAATCGTTGAGGAGCGAATACCGGATTCTGGCTTCTGAATTCTGGGTGCGCATCCACTATTGTGGATCGCATCCATGCCGCAAAGGCCTATTGCAGGGGGGAGGTGAATTTGCTATAAATAGGGCACTTCAAGGGTTAGATGATCTTGTCATTGCAGACCAAACGCTTTTTTATCACAATTGCAGTCGTGGCGGGCGCACTGTCGGGCAGTGCCGCCGCAGCCGCTGATACTGGGCAACTGCTGTCGGCCGACCGGGTAGTGCTGGCGGAGATGGCGGAGGCGGAGAGCTCTGCGGCAGAGGTGGCGGCGCCCGCTTCGGCGGCGGAGGTGCTGGCAGGCACGCTGGAACGTTTTCCGCTGGAGCCGGTCAGTTTGCGGGGGCAGTTGATCGTACGCCGGCAACGGGGTGTGATACTGCGGCAGGTGCCCTTCAGCATGGAGCTGGAGTGGGGCGCGCCCGAACCACGGGCCAGCTACCGCCTCTATGACAACTTTCAACGCCTGCAAGCGGGGTTGGTAATCACGCGGCGGGCTGATGGCAGCCGGGAGTTGCAGTGGCTGGGGGATGGCACGGAGCGGCCGGCGGTGGCGCCGGTATTGACCGATCTGGTCGAGGGGACCGATATCGCCTGGCTCGATCTGACTCTCGACTACCTCTGGTGGCCCGAGGCGCGCCTGGCGGGGGAAGCGTCTTTCCGTGGCACGCTCTGCGACCTGGTGGAGGTAACGCCGCCGCAGCCGTTGCCGGGCTGCAGCGCCGTGCGCCTCTGGATCGACCGGCGGCTGCGGGTGCTGCGTCAGGCGGAGCAGCTTGATGCGGCGGGAGTCAGCGTACGGCGCATGTGGGTGAGCAGCGTGGGCAAGATCGACAAACGCTGGATGATTCGTAACATGGAGATCGAGCGTCCGCATACCGGGGTGCGGACCAAGCTCCAGGTTGAGGAGCTGGCTGCCGCAGAATGACGGCGTTGAGCCTCTTCCTGACAGGGAGCTTCCTGCTGCTCCTCTTCCTCTTGTCGGCCTTCTTCTCAAGCGCCGAGACGGCCTTCTTTTCGCTCAATGCGATACAGGTGCAGCGCCTCAAGGGCTATAACCGCCAACGAGGCGCCTGGATTGCCGCGCAACTGAACCAGCCGGCACGTCTGCTCTCGACACTGCTGATCGGCAACACCCTCTGCAACATCACCATCTCGGGTCTCGGCTATCTCCTGATCGCTGCGATTCCCGGTCTCAACCGCTACAGCGCCGCCATCTCGATTCCGGTAGTGACGATTCTGCTGCTGGTCTTCGGCGAGGTGGCGCCCAAACGTTATGCCATTGCCAATGCTGAGCAGTTGGTGGCGCGTTTTACACCGCTGCTGCGCTTCTGGATGGTAGCACTGCGGCCGCTCTCGCTGCTGTTGGGGCTGCTGAGTCGTGGCGCGAGGCAGTCGTTCAGGCCGGAGCGGCGCTCGCTCTCCGACGAGGAGCTGCTGACCGCCGTCAGCCTGGGGGCCGAGAGCGGAGCGCTGGACGAGGAGGAGCGCTCGATGGTGGATGGCATCATGCGTCTCTCGGAGATGAGCGCCAGTGATGTGATGATACCGCGGGTTGATATCGATGCAATCGACCTGGAGGATAGCCATGCGGAGCATCTGGCGCTGGCGCAGCGCGTGACGCACCACTACCTGCCGGTCTATCGCGGCACTCCAGATGCCATTGAGGGTTTTCTCGATGTGCCGCGCTTTCTGCTCGATCCGGAGCACAACTTGCGGCGCGCCACCGCTGCAGCGCTCTTTGTGCCGGAGACGGTGACGCTGGATGACCTGCTGATCACACTGCAGCGCAATCGGCTGCACATCGCCTGCGTGCTCGATGAGTATGGCGGCACGGCGGGGCTGATCTCGCGGGGTGATATTCTCGAGATGATTACGGGCGAGATACAGCTCGATACCGAGAGCGAGCCACCGGAGATCGAAGCGCTGGCGGCCAACCGCTGGCTGATCGATGGCAACACGAGTCTCGACGAGATCAACCATGAGCTCGATCTGGAGCTGGAGGCCGATGGGGCCGACCGCATTGCCGGCTGGGTCACGGCGATGGCGGGCCGTTTTCTGCGGGCCGGCGAGGCGGTTGAGGCGCAGGGGTGCCGGGTGCAGGTGCGGCGTCTGCGCAAACTGCGCATCGAGCAGGTGATCCTGGAGCGGCTTGACCAGCCGACGGCCGACCAGTTTGCCGAAGATGATGATGAGTATGAGGTGGCGCCGGCTGAGGAGGAGGCTGAGTAGTGGTAACGCTGCAACTTCTCCTGATACTGCTGGCGCTGGTGGTGGTGGCCTTCCTCTCCGGCATCGAGACGGGCATTGTGGCGATCAACCGCCTGCGTCTGATGCACAAGGTGCGCAATGGCGAGCGCTCCGCCTTGATCATCGAGGGCTTTCTGCGCGACACCGACCGCCTGCTGGGGACCACGCTGGTGGGCAGCAACTTGATGAGCGTGGCGATCGCGACGCTGGCAGCGGCCTTGACAGAGCGCTATTGGGGACACCAGTGGCAGGTGGTGACGTCGCTGCTGGTGGCGCTGCTGGTGCTGGTTCTCGGCGAATTTATGCCCAAGGCGTGGTTTACCAGCCGACCGCTGGAGCGCTGTCTCACCTTTGCCCGTCCGCTGCAGGCGGTAGAGTTTCTGCTGCAGCCGCTGGCGCGCTTCTGCACCCTCTGCACCACCTGGCTGGCCGCTGGCAACCGGCAGCCGCAGCGCTCCCAGTTTGTCACCCGTGAGCACCTCCATCTGCTGACGCAGGCGAGCGAGGCCGGGGGACAGATATCAACCTTTGAACGTTTGATGATCAGCCGCGTGCTCGATATGCAGATGAAGACGGCGGCAGAGATCATGACGCCGTTGCGGCAGGTGGCTGCGGTCGATGAGCGCGACACGATCGCCGACGCCCTGGAGAAGGTGCGGCAGCAGGGACGCATGAAGTTGCCGGTCTTTGCCGCCGACGGACGCTGCCTGGGGGTGGTGCCGATGCAGCAGGTGCTGGCGCTACTGCCGGGGCCGGAGAGTGATCCGGTGGTGCAGTATATGAAGCCGCCCTTCTTTATCGCCGACACGGTACGGGCCGACGACGTCTTGCCGCTCTTGCGACGACAGCGGCAGCGCATCGCCATGATCCGCAACAGCGCCGGCGAGGTGCTGGGGATCGTGACGATCGAAAATGTCCTTAAAATCCTGATCGGCAACCTGCCTGCCACCGCCTCGGGCGAGCGCAAGGCCGAGCCTTCACCTGCCATCGTGGCCCCGCCGCCACAGTTGTTGCCCTGAGATGGCCGAGAGCAAGAGAAGTTATCTTTGTGAAGGCTGCCAACGGCCTCTGGGGCGGGAGCTGTGGCACTGTCCCTATTGTGGCGCGGCCGCCGCAGAGACGCGGCATTGGCGTCGTTGGCGACTCTGGCTGCCGCTGCTGGCGAGCGCCGCCGTGGCAGCGGCACTACTGCTGCTCTGCCGCCGGGGCATCTGCCACACAACCGGCTGGCCCTGGCCGCGTGCGGGTAGTTTGCTGCTGGCGCTGGCGACAGCCGTGGCGTGGCTGCCGCTGGCCACCGGCGCGGCCTTGCCGGGCGGTGCCGGCAGGCTGTTGCGCCGCCAACTGCTGCTGGGGCTGGCGTTGCGGTTCTGGTATGGCGTGGTGATCGTCGCGACGGGCATGCTGGCTACCATACCGCAAGTGGCCTGGCTGGCAGGAGTAGCCGCCGCCGCGCTGGCAGGCTGCCCCCGCGCGCTGCGCCTGCCAGCCTGGCCGCTGTTGGGCGGTCTGCTGGCGGCGGCAGCGCGCTGGGTAGCGCTGCAAGGTGCGGCTTAGTCGTCGATCGGCTCGACCTCTTTGGCCACCGGTCCCTTCTCACGCTGTTCAACGGAGAAGTTGACGATATCGCCTTCGCGCAGCTCGTCAAACTCGCAGTTCTGCACGGCTGAGAAGTGAAAGAAGACGTTGTTGGGGAACTCGGGACATTTGATGAAGCCGTAGCCCTCCTTGATGGAGCAGATGATCCCCTTGAGGCGGGGTGCCGGCTCGCCGGGGGCGGTGGTCGGCGGGATGTAGACCTCGCTCTGGCGGGGCGCTTCAAACTGTGCCGCCTCTTCGCGGGTGAGCGCCGGACCGTGGTCGACAAAGAGCTGCTCCAGCTCGCCGCCGGTGTCGCTCATCAGGTCCTGCATCATGATGGGGTAGGGCACCTCGTTGATCAGGCGGATCGAGGTGGTGGTTTGGCGCAGTGTGCCGACGTCGTCGGTATATTCGAAGTTCCAGCCGAGCAGCATGACGCGCGCGCCATGGGAGCCGACCTTGCGCACCAGCGGCACGAAGTCGGAGTCGCCGGCGATCAGCACGAGGACGTCGTACTGCTTGGTGAGGGTGAGTTCGAAGGCTTCGAGCGAGAGCCAGACGTCGATGCCACGCTCCAAGTTGCCTTGAATCGGCAGGTAGTGGGCGGTGACTCCCTCGTTCATGAGGACGTCGTCGAACAGCCGCTCGGAGTAGAGCTTTTCACGGGCCAGCGTCTGCTGCGCCGAGAAGCGGCCGCGGAAGAAGTGGGCGTCGACGATCTGGGTATAACGGACGTCGATATCCTCCAGCTCGGCGGCACGTTGCCGGATGAACTCATGGAGCCCCGATACCGAGATGCGCTGCTTACGCGGGTGCGCATAGCGGTAGTAGTTGCTGATGTGATGGAAAAAACCGCCATCATAGAAGATGCCGATACGCAACATTTTGCGGTTTTCTGTCTGATCTCTCATTCGTTTCTCTGTCTTTCTTGCTTTGTTTGCTCTTGGTGTGGCGTCGTCCTCCGACCGGGAGGGCGGCGCAGTTGGAAATTGTCAGCGTTGTGTGGCGTGGCTGATGGCACGGCGGGCATCGCGATCGGCATCACGGCGTTTGATCGTCTCGCGTTTGTCGGCCTGCAACTTGCCACGGCAGACGCCGACTTCGAGTTTGATGCGCCGGTTGCGCGGGTGGATGTAGAGTTTGAGTGGTATGAGGGTGAGTCCCTTCTGCTCCTGTTGTGCCTGAAGTTTTAAAATTTCACGTTTATGTGCCAGCAGGCGGCGCGGGCGTTGCGGATCGTGGTTAAAGCGGTTGCCATGGCTGTAGGGGGGGAAGTTGGCCTGCATCAGCCAGAGTGAGCCGTTGGCAACGCGCACGAAGGCGCCGCTGAGGCCGACACCGCCATTCCGCACCACCTTGACCTCGGTACCGACGAGGACGACTCCGACCTCGAGACGGGAGAGTATGGTGTAGTCATGCAGCGCTTTGCGGTTGGTTGCCAGTACGCCATCTTGACGCCCTTTACGCCTGTTGCCACTCATCTGCTCTTGCACCGGCCGCCATGGTGAATGCGGCGAAGATCAGGTCAGTGTGTCCACCGCGTCTGGTTGGTGGCCTGTTTGGCCACGGCATCGAAATCGACTTCGGCAATCAGTTTGCCCTCGGCGATTTCGCGCAGGGCGATATCAAGTTTGTCCTCATCGGGTGAGAGTGGACGCACATAGGGACGCATGCCGGCATTTAACTGTTTGACCCGTTTTGACACCATATTTACCAGCACCGGAGCGCTGGGGATGCGGAGACGGGCGCTTTCAAGTAGCTCTTGATTCATTGATTATCTCCAAAAAAGAGACGCATTGTACAATAATTACCAGCAATATACAAGATTAATCGCCTTTAAAAGAGGTTGGCCGAACGACCCCAGTCGTAGGCACGCTCCTTGATTTCATCAACCGAAGGCATGGGCCAGAAGAGGGCTCGCTCTTCGCTGCGCAGGAAGAGGCCGGTATTGATCAGGCCGTAGGCAAAGCGCTGGCCGTAGGTGCGGTCGACGATCTTGGTCATCTTGTAGGAGTGTTCGCGGATCTCCTGGATGCAGTTTTTGAGGTGTTGCGGGCGTTGGTCGTAGACGTTGCCGATGTGGCCGCTGGCGCGCAGGTCGTCGAGGTCCTCCACCACGCGCAGATCGGCGAAGAGGAGCGCCGGCAGGCGGGTGCGGGTGGCGGAGTCGGTCATGAAGGCACCGAAGGCGGCGGGATCGAGACAGCTCACCACGAGCGGCGTGACGGGGCAGAGCTCCTTGTAGAGCCCGACGCCCTGCCACGTTCGGGTGATGGCGGCGCGGGCGACGTCGCAACCGGCCTGGGTGAGCTCAAGGCAGCGGCCGTCGCGGCAGACGAGATAGAGCGAGCCGAGCGCCTCTGGCGGCATCTTTTCGAGCACGCGGTAGATTGAGAGGTAGAAGGATTGCTTCGGGCTGCCGTCGGGATAGGCGACGCATTTGCGGCGCGCCTCCTCCCAGCCGAAGGGGCCGGTCTGCTGCTGCACCTCGATAAAGACGAGCGCCTCGGCGGCTCCCTTGCGGGCGCCGACGGCCATGTAGGCGGCAAAGGCCTCCGGTTCGAGCTGTGAGGCGATCAACGCCTCCATCGGAAAGACAGTCATGTAGAAGTGTAGCTGCATGGCAAACCTCGCTTTCTTGTTGGCTTCATTCTAGGGTTTGGCGTGAAAAAGGTCAACCTTTTTCATGTTAGCTGCATCTTATCTGCTCACCAGCCAGCCGTAGAGATTGTATTTGCCGAAGATCGAGACCATGATCAGGGAGATAACCGCCATGATTTTGATCAGGATATCGAGTGACGGACCGACGGTATCCTTGAGCGGATCGCCGACCGTATCGCCGACGACGCCCGCCTTGTGGGCCTCGGAGCCGCGTCCGCCGTAGTGGCCATCCTCGATATACTTCTTGGCGTTGTCCCAGGCGCCGCCGGCGTTGGCGGTATAGAGGGCCAGCACGACCGAGGAGAGGGTGGTGCCGATGAGGAGACCGCCGACAAACTCCGGCCCGAAGAGGAAACCGCTGACGATCGGCGAGAACACGGCGATCATGGCCGGCAGCTTCATCTCATGAATGGCACCGGCCGAGGATATCTCAATGCATTGGCGGTAGTTGGGCAGACTCTTGCCGGTGATGATGCCGGGGTCCTCCTGAAACTGGCGTCGCACCTCCTGCACCATCTTGCGGGCGGCCGAGGCCACCGCCTCGATCAGGATGCCGGAGAAGAGATAGGGAAGCGCTGCACCGACTGCCGCGCCGGCCAGGGTGAGGGTGTTGATCATGTTCATGATGAGGTCGAAGTTGACCTCACAGGCCGCCTCGCCTGCCTGGGCGTAGACGTAGGAGGCGAAGAGCGAGAGGGCGGCCAGGGCGGCCGAACCGATGGCGAAGCCTTTGCCGATGGCGGCGGTGGTGTTGCCGACGGCATCGAGATTGTCAGTGATTTCACGGACGCGATGATCGAGCTTGGCCATCTCGCTGATGCCGCCGGCGTTATCGGCGATCGGGCCGTAAGTATCAACCGAGACCGTAACCGCCACAAAGGAGAGCATGCCGATGGCCGACATAGCGACACCATAGAGCCCGGCAATGGCATTGGAGAAGATAATCGCCACCGCCAGCACAAAGACCGGCGCCAGCACCGATTTCATGCCGATGGCCATGCCCTGGGTGATGGTGAGCGCCGGCCCCTCGGCGGAGAGCTCGGCCACGCGGCGGGTGGCGGGGTAGTCGTAGCTGGTAAAGCGTTCGGCCAGATGGCCGATGGCGATGCCGCTGGCGACCCCCAGCACAGCACAGGCCCAGGGCGAGTAGATGCCGAACTGGAAGCCGAGGCCGGTGATCGAGATGTTCTCACCGACAAAGATATATCTGCTGGCCACGGCCGTCAGTGCCAGCGTCAGCAGGGCAGAGAGCCAGGTCATGCCGTTAAGCTCGCGATTCGGGTGGTCGGATATCTTCTTGACGCGCATGAGGGCGACGCCGATGGTACAGGCGACCAGACCGAGCGCCGCCACCACCACCGGATAGTTGACGAGCGCCAACAGCGTCTCGCGGCTCAAGGCTCGGCCGGCCTGGCCGAAGCGGGTGAAGTAGAGGTAGATGGCGAGGACGACAGCCGAGGCAATCGCGCCAACGAAGCTTTCGAGCAGGTCGGAGCCGAGGCCGGCGACGTCACCGACGTTGTCGCCGACGTTATCGGCGATGGTAGCGGGGTTGCGCGGATCGTCCTCGGGAATGCCAACCTCGGTCTTGCCGACGAGATCAGCGCCCATATCGGCGGCCTTGGTGTAGATGCCGCCCCCGACGCGATTGAACATGGCGATCAGCGAACAACCGAGGGCATAGCTCGAGACGGTCATGGCAAAGGGGATATCTTTAATGCCGGGGATGCCGAGCCAGTTGTCGTGCAACTGCATCTGTTCAGGAGTGAGCTGGCCCAGCCAGTGGCCGAAGATCAGGTAGACGAGGCCGAGGCCGAGGAGGGCAAAGGCGGCCACGGCGAGTCCCATGACGGAGCCGCCCATCAAGGCGAGTTGCAGCGTCTTGCCGAGGTTCTTGCTCTCACGCGCCAGGTTGGAGACGCGCACGTTGGCCAGGGTGGCGGTGCGCATGCCGATCAGACCGGCCGTGCCGCTCATGATCGTGCCGATGATGAAGGCGACGCCCGCCTGCCATGAGACCACCACGATCATGATACCGAGCAGCAGGATGGCGATCAGCGCGATCGCCTTGTACTGCAAGCGCATGAAGGTGTTGGCCCCTTCCTCGATGGCACCCGCGATCTGGCGCATCTCATCGGTTCCCGGCGAGTGCTGTTTCACCAGCACGAAGTTCAGCAGCACCAGAACCAGTGCCGCTCCTACTGCCAGAATCAATAAACCGCTCATGCTGTTTCCTTCAATTGGTCGAGGTGTAGAGGAGGCCGGTCACGACCAGCGTAACCGGTGTGCTGCCCAGTATGCCATAGATGCAAAAATACAACAAGCATTGTCCCCAATCAGGAGCTGCTGGGGGTGCGATCCACAATAGTGGATGCGCACAGCTCATTTTACGCTTGGAAAATGGGGCCAACTGTTGTAAGGTGCAATTTCCCAACGTTTATGGGTCGCTAGCTCAGTCGGTAGAGCACGTGACTTTTAATCACGGAGTCGCGGGTTCGATCCCCGCGCGACCCACCAGCTCTTCCCTCCCCTAGCGCAGCAACAGCAGCGTTCCGGCACCCTGCTGGCACTCGAAGGCACCGATATCGGGTTTGCTGCCGTAGATGCGCGGCTGGCCGATCACATCGACCGCTGCCGGCGTCATCCAGTCGAGCAGTGCAGCACCACCCACGCAGGGCGAAACGGTACGCAGGGCATAGTTGGCCGGGGCAGCCACGAAGAGAGGATCGTCACCGAAAATATTCCCCTTGTCGGCCAGCTCGACAGCGGGAGCCGTTTGCAGCCAGGAGTTGGAAAATTCGGTGGTCGCATCATAGAGCAGGTTGCTGACCACGTCGTAGGCATCGGGGCCGCGGATCGTCGTCTCGTCGCGGCCATGGAGGCTCTGCAAGGTTGCACCGACAAGCAGTTGAATTGGTTTGCTGCTCTCATAGAGACCCTCGTCGACCAGGATCGTGACGCCGTCGATGGCGATGTTGACGGCGTCGGGGATGTTGTTTGCAGCCGTCTCAAGGCTTACAAATGGCTCGACATGTGAGCCGCGAGCTTACACAGATTGTGGGCGAGGACGCACCACTCGATCCTCGTGCGGCGGTTGTTAAATCCTTTGCTGCGTAAAGGTTTCCCAAGGTAGACCATTCCCGACAACGTGATATGGCACAATTGCCAAAGTGTGCCAAGATTTTCCCACATTTTGTGGCATTAGTCAACCGTAAGTGGTACGGGTGCGAGCCACAGTAGTGGATGGCACCAAGAGTTCGGGATCGCATGATTTGACCTGCGGCCCGTTTTTTGGTATGATTCATTCTCAACACGTCCTACAGAGCAGAGAAGATGACTATTAGCGCAACAGAGACCAATAACCGCCGGCTCCTCTACTATACGGCCTTGGGGCAGGAGCCGCCGGCCGAGCGGCTGGCTACCGTGGTAGCTGGCATGCATCAGGCTGAGGTGGTAAAGCTGCAACGCCAGCCGATGTTTCCCGTCAACTGGCTGATGCGCTATGCCAAGTCGCCGGGCACAGAGGGCCCGACCGGCGAAGGTGCGGCTTCGGCTGAGCTCTGCGGTCTGGTCGCCGGCTGGCCTGAGACCACGGCCGAAGCGCAGGATATGTTGTCCACGGCCAATCAGATCAAGGCACCGGCCTACATTCTGCGTCAGGGACTGGGGCAGACGCTGAAACGGATTGTGGTGGCTACAGCCGGTGGCGTCCACTCGCTGCATATATTGGCCCTGGCCGAGACGTTGTCACAAAACTGGAACCTGCCCGTCTCCGTCTTGCGTATCGAGACGCCGCCGGGAGCCGTGGAACCGGCCAAACGCGGCCTGGAGGCGCTGCTGGCACGCAGCTTTGCACTGGGACGCACCGTTGAGCTGGGACGCACGACCGATCTCGTGCGCCAACTCGACGCCAGCGCCGGGCCGGAAGAGCTGCTGATCATCGGCGCGCCCCACTTCGGAGTGGCGGCCTCGCACTTTGAGGGCTCGCTGCCAGAACGCCTCTCACGCGTCCATGTGGGGCCAATGTTGATGTGCCTCTCGGAACCGCCGCTCTCGCCCCCCTTCCGCGACTTCCTCTGGGAGGCCAACATCGTCATCGGCGGCGGCGGACGCGACCGTGACGGCATCATCAAGCTGCTGGTCGATCGCCTCTGCGAGTCGGGAGTCCTGCCCGCCAACCTGCGTCAGGTGAGCGTCAAACGTGCCATGGCGCGCGAAACCTTGAGCGCCACGGTAGTCGGCTGCCAGACGGCGATTCCCCACGCCCTTCTGCCGGAGTATGACGGGGTGGCCGCTGCGCTGGCGATCTGTCCCGGCGGCGTCGTCTTCGATCGGCGCGAAGAGGCCCCCAAGTTTGTCTTCCTGATGCTCTCCTCATCACGCTCTCACAACCGCTATCTCGGCGCTCTGGCCCGCATCGCGCGCAACATGCTGGATGCCGAGACGCGTCGCGCCCTGCTCGCCTCTACTACGCCGACGGCCGTGATGGAGATTCTGGGCCGGCTCGACTGAGCCTCAATACCAGACGCGCCAGAGAAAGAGCCCCTGCGGCGGAGCGCTCGGCACACGGGCGGTGCGTGGTTGGTGGCTGGCCAACAGCTCGGCTACGAGTCCGGGTGCCTCATCACCACGCCCGATCCGCAGCAGCAGGCCCACCATGCTGCGCACCTGACGGTAGAGAAAACCGTTGCCGCGCACCACAAAGGTGAGGCGCGGACCGCGCCGCCGTATCGTAAAGCTGCTGATCGTGCGTACCGTGCTCTCAAGCACGCGGTCGGGATTGCTCATAAAGGAGGCGAAGTCGTGACGGCCGACGAAACAGGCCGCGCCGGCCTCCATCGCCGCCAGGTCCAGCGGACCATAGAGATGCAGCGCATAGAGCCGTTCGTGCGGTGGCATCACGTCGCCATTGTAGAGGTGGTAGCGATACTCCTTGGCGGTGGCATCACGACGGGCATGGAAGGTGGCCGCCACCCGCTGCACCGCCTTGACCCTGATATCGGGCGGCAGGCGCGCATTGAGCGCCCGCAGCAGCGCCGCAGGAGCCATGCGCGTGGCGAGATCGACGTGTGCCACCTGCCCTACGGCATGCACACCGCTATCGGTACGCCCGCTGCCGTGGACCTTGCAGGGGTGTTTGACGAGCAGCGCCAGCCGCTCTTCAAGCAGCGACTGGATCGTAGCGCGATCAGGCTGCACCTGCCAACCGGCATAAGCGGTGCCGTCGTAGGCCAGGGTGAGTCTGAAGCGTTGCGTGGCCGGCTTAGATGTATTTCTCGGCATCTGGACGACGGGCAATACGCTGCAGCAGGGCCTTCACCTCCTGCGCACGGTCACGCGGGCAGATCAGGGTGGCATTGTCGGATTGGATCACAACGAGGTCGTTGACCCCGATCAGAGCCGTCAGACGATCCTCCGAGACGACGATGTTGCCCGAGGCGTCGATCGATTCACTGGCACCGATCACGACGTTGTTCTTGTCGTCGGCCGCAAAGTGGCCGGCCACGGACGGCCAGGTGCCGACGTCGTCCCAGCCGAAGGCGCCCTGCGCCATGATGATGTTGTCGGCGCGCTCCATGACGGCGTAGTCGATCGAGATGCGCTTGATGGTGGGGTAGACCTCCCGCAACCGCTCCTGCAGCGCCACACAATCGCGCGCCGCTGCCGTGATCTCCAGCAGTTCCAGCAGCTCCGGCACAAAGGTGGTCAGGGCGGCCCGCATGGCGTTGACATGCCAGATGAACATGCCGGCGTTCCAACTGTAGTTGCCACTCTCCAGATAGCTGGTGGCCGTCTGTTCATCGGGCTTCTCGACAAAGCGTTGCGCCTTGTGGAAGTCGGTCACCATATCGTAGCTGAGCCTCTCACCCGCCTCGATATAGCCGAAGCCGGTCGCAGGCCAGGTGGGGGGGATACCGATCGTGACGATATGTTTGCCATCGGCCGCAGCGGCAAAGCTGTCGCGCAGCGTCTGGCGGAAGGTTTCGATATCGGTCATCAACTGGTCGGCCGTCAGGATCGCCACCACCCCCTCGGGATCACGCGCCGCCACCAGACCGCAGGCGAGGGCACAGGCCGCCGCTGTATCGCGTCCGCACGGCTCGCCGATCAGGTTTTCGGGCGGCAGATGACGCGCCGCCCCGGCCGTGGCCGGCAGCAGATCCTCAGCCGTGATGATCAGCGTGCGCTCCGGCGGCACCACTCCCTCCAGACGGTCTAGCGCCAGCGTCAGCAGCGGACGGCCGCCGAAGAGCGAGATAAACTGTTTGGGGCGTTGTGCCGTGCTCAGGGGCCAGAAACGCTCACCGCGTCCGCCTGCCAGAATTACAGCGTAGTTGTGTTGTTGCATCAGTTACTCCTCTGGTAGTCGTAGAGCCAGCCGATCCCGAAGAGGGTCAGCTCGGGATCGATAATAAAGTCGAGCTGCAGCGGCGGAATAAACCGCCCGGCAAAGCCACCGGTGGCGACCAGCCTTGGCGGCTGCTCGCTGAGGCGGCAGAGGCGCTGCACCGTCTCCCGCAGTGTACCACAAAAGGCCGCCTCAATGCCAAACCGCATGGCGCCGGCCGTATCTTTGGGGATGGCAGGGGCCTCCTGCTCCCACCAGGCGATCAGGGGCAAGAGGGCGGTATAGTCGCTCAAGGCGCGCGCCATGATGTCGGGACCGGGACCGATTACGCCGGTGTAGAAGCGCCGGTCGGCCGAGACGAGGTCATAGGTGACCGCCGTGCCGATATCGACCACCAGCACCGGAGCGCCGTAACGCGCCAGAGCGCCGGCCACATCGGCCAGCCGGTCAGCGCCGGTCGTCTCCGGCCGGGCGTAGTCGAGCTGCATCGGCAGCCGGCTGCCGGCTGTAATAAACTCCACCGCCACCCCCGCCTCGCGCTCGATCAGGTTGCGCCAGGTGTCGTTGATCGCCGGCACCACCGAGGCCACCATCGCCCCGCCAAAGCTGCCGCCCTCTGCCGCCATGTCGCGCACTGCCTGGCGGCAGCGCTCATGCGCCTCGCGTACACCGCCGCGCACCTGCACCTGTTGCGACAGCCTGCCGCCAGCATAGCGGGCCAGCGTGGTGGAGCTGTTGCCGATATCGACGACCAACGTTGCCATATCGCCCCGCTAAACTACGCTCCATTCGAGCGCCAGGTCGATCGCCGTGGCCGAGTGGGTCAGACAACCGAGCGAGATGGCATCGACGCCGGTAGCCGCCACCTCCGCGGCCCGCTCCAGCGTGATGCCGCCCGAAGCCTCGGTACGCGAGATGCCGCGTGCCAACCGTACGCACTCGGCCATTGTGGCACAATCCATATTGTCGAGCAGGACCCACTCGGGAGCGCCACGCAGGGCGCTCTCCAGCTCGGCCACCGACTCCACTTCGATCTCGATCTCCAGTTTTGGAAAACGTTGCCGCGCCGCCAGCACAGCGAGGTCGAGCCGCTCGGGGTCGCCACCGGCCCAGAGGCGCCGATGGTTATCCTTCATTAAAATCCGGTCGTAGAGCCCGAAACGGTGGTTGTGACCCCCGCCGCACAAGACGCTGTACTTTTCAAAGGGGCGCAGGCCGGGAGTCGTCTTGCGCGTATCGAGGATCAGGGTGCCATATCCGGCCACGGCCGCGACAAAACGGCTGGTGAGGGTGGCGATGCCGCACATGCGCTGCATGAAGTTGAGCGCGGTACGCTCACCGGTCAGGATGGCGCTGGCCGGTCCGCGCAGGCGCATGATCGCGGCACCGGCCTCGGCCATTTCGCCATCGGAAATCAACACCGCGCAACTGACGGCCGCGTCGAGACGCGACAGCACCGCCTGCGCCACAGTTGTACCGGCAACGCAACAGGCCTCACGCGCCTCGATCACCCCGGTGGCAATCACATCCGGCGGCACCAGGGCGAGGGTCGTGGCATCACCGCTGCCGATATCTTCTTGCAGCGCCAACTCCAATATCCGGCGCACAGCCGGCTGACTCAACAGGTCGGGTAACGGAAACTCTCTTGTCGTCATGACACCATTAGACTAAAACCGGCGCAATTAGTCCAGCACAGGTGGTTGTCGGATGCCACAAGGGGCGTTTGGAGTGTTGGTCCTGCTTGCGTCAGCAGGCGGCAGGTCAGCCGTAGAGCTGACTCTGGCGCAGCCGCTCAATGCGCTGCTCCAGCGGCGGGTGCGACGAGAAGAGGTGCGCCCAGCTCTGGCGGTTGTTGATCCCGAAGGCCCGGAGCGAGTCGGGGAGGTCGCCGCTGGCGAGCCCGCCGAGGCGCTGCAGGGCGGCAATCATGTCGCCCGGCGAGCCGAGGTAGCGGGCGGCGCTGGCATCGGCGGCAAACTCGCGCCGCCGTGAAAAGCCCATCACCACCAGAGAGGCGAGGATACCGAGCACGAGCTGCATCACCAGATAGGTAAGATGGTAGCCGAGACCGAGACGCCGGCGTGAATCGGAGGAGAGGGCCCGATCCACCGCATAGCCGATGATGCGCGACAAGAGGATCACGGCGGCATTCAGCACCCCCTGCAGTAGCGTCATGGTAACCATGTCGCCATTGGCGACGTGCCCCACTTCGTGCCCCAGGACGGCCTTGATTTCGCTGCGCGACATACTCTGCAGCAGCCCGGTCGAAACCGCCACCAGCGCCCGGTTGCGGCGTGCCCCGGTGGCAAAGGCGTTGGGTGCCCCTTCATAGATGGCCACCTCCGGCATACCGATATTGGCAGCACCGGCCAACTGCTCCACACTGCGCACCAGCCAGCCCTCCAGCTCTCCTTCGCTGCCGTTGATCACACGGGCGCCGGTGCTCCACTTGGCCATCAGCTTGGAGAGCAACAGCGAGATGATGGCCCCGCCCATGCCGAAGACGAGGGCAAAGACCGCCAATCCCAACAGGGTGCCATCGCTCACATTGATGCCGAAGCCGACCTGAATTACGACCAGCACCAGCGAAAGCACCACCATCAGGGCGAGGTTGGTGAGAATAAAGAGAAATATCCGTTTCATGTCAGCTCCGTTGCCGGAGGCAGCCCGGGCTGCCTCCGGCCAAAACATTGTCACCGCTACGCCGGTGAGCGGCTTAATCGGCGTCGGCCGGCCGGATCACAGCGCGGTAGAAGTGGGCGGCATCCTGCACATCCTCAAAGATGTAGGTATGTTCGTCACCACCCGCGCCGTCACTGAAGGCAGCGCCGTCGATCACCGTGCCGGCGAGCTCTTGGAACTCTCCGCTGCCGAGGGAGGGGCGCGCCTCCAGAACCAGCACGCCGTTGATGTGGCCGCTGTTGTAGCCGGAGACGACCGTATCGCGCTCCAGGCGAACCGTGACGTGGAGGTCGCTACCGACAAACTCGATCGCTGTCACGCGCAGGGCGGCAGTCGTATCGGCAGTCGGGTCGGTGTTGAGCAGATACTCATCATCGACGCTCAGATCATCTTCATCGCCGCTGGCCACGGCGGCGGCGATCTCCGCCTCGCTCCACTGCGACAGCCAGCCGAGCGGTGCGCTGACGCCGTAGGTTGCCACGGTATCGACGGCCACAAAGGCGACATCGTTGCTGACATCACCCGACATGGCAGCCACCTCCCAGTTGAAGCTGGTCGCACCGAGGGCCTCAGACACGTCGACACCATTCGACTTGAAGGCGCCGATCCGATACCACGGGTTGGCCGCATAGAGCAGCTCGAAGGCGCTGCCGGTGGCCACCTCTTCGGTTACGAGCTGTGTCGCGGCACCACCCTGCAGACCGTTGATGGTGATAGTCGAGATGAAGGTGAAGTAGCCGACGGGGGCCGTGATATCACCCAGCCCCTGCCCCTGATTGGGAGCGCCCGGGGTAATCACATCACTGGGAGCGCTGGGCCAGTAGAACTGGTCGTAAGTGGTGGCCTCCGCCACAGAGGTACGCAGCGCCAGCGAGACAGGATCCCAGCCGTCGTCCATGCCGATGTAGTAGTAGCCCTGCTGCTCCAGGTTGCTCTTGGCCGAGGTACCGAAGCAGAGACGCTCCTCCCAGGCACCGTTGCTGCGCACCAGGCGCAGACCACCATTTTGCGGCACGTTCTTGTACTTGGTGGTTGAGAAGACCTGATCAACGTTGGCCACGTTGGCATCCCCCCAGACGAAGAAGCCCCAGCCTTTGATATTGTTGGGCAACGTCTTGCCGGGATTGATCACGCAGTGGTCGATCATGACCGCTGGCAGGGCGAAGTTCATAATCTCAATCCGCCAACCGCCGATATTGGCCCCGGCCGGCCCGAGCAGCTCGACAAAGTCGCCAATCGTGCCGTCAAAGCTGTCGAGATGGGAGTTGACTTCATTAATCCAGACCGATGCGGGTGGACAGGAGTAGGAGAAGTAGTAGGGCGCCCAACCTTGCGCGGCAAAGGTGGTGTTGAGATCGATCGGATAGTACCATGTGGGGTGTGCAAAGGCCTCAACACCCATCTCGATCTGGTCTTCGCTCTCATGAATCTCGTCATGTGTGCCCCAGACGTAGTACTGCATCACGGCATCAATCGGCAGAGCCGGCAGGAGCCGGTTTTCGGGTGTACGATAGGTACGCGAGTTGGGCGCCACCTGCTCCAGTTCGATGTCGTTCGCAGGGTTGGGACTCCACCAGTTGTTGACACCCCAGGTGTTGGTGCCGCTCTGATAGCTGAGGTAGAGCTTGACTCCCTTGGGGTTCATCAGGAAGCGGCCGATATCGGCCTCCACGGCTGTGGGACCGGTGCTGAGCGGCTGCCCCGGCACGAGGCGCACCGCCTGAATCTCGAAGCTGGGGCGTACCGGCTCGGCTACCATGATGTTGTCGATAGCGATACGGTCGGTGCCGTTGGTATCACCATAGAAGCGCACCACATGGTTGTTGCGGTCGTAGATCGTCTGATCGTTGAAGTAGACGTAGTCGGTGCCGGGCTGCACGGTGATGTTGGTTACGGTGATCCAATCCTTGTCAGGCGTCTCGGCATCGGGCGCCTTCTTGATCGTCAAGACCGTAGGTGTAGTGCCGCTCCAGGAGCGGAAGTAGAAGGCCACCTCGCCGATACCGGTACCGATGGCCGGCGTCTGGACATAGGGCTGATGTTCATCGACTATCCCCTGAGTATCCTTGTCGATGCTGTTGTTGATGAAACAGGTCTGCCCCATGTAGAGGCGGTTGGTCTGCTGGTCGGTAATCAGGACGTTGTAGGCCTGCCAGGTGGTATCGTCACGCGGCGGATAGTCGCGTGCCGTCACGTCGTCGATCATCAGACGCGCATAGAGATCACTGCTCGGCAGCAGACGGATACGGATACGTCCCATATAGTTCTCGCGGATCGGCACGTTGCGCTGCACCATGGAGTCGCCGGCGTTGTTGGTAAAGGTGGCGATTGTCGCCCAGTTGCGCATCACGCCCTCGTCGGTGCGCTCCACGGCGTAGTGCGCCTCGCCACCGCTCACCGAGGCAAAGAACTCAATCTCGCCGATGCCGTTGGTCAGCACCGGCGAGAGCAGGGCGATATCGAGCGCCGGATTGGCGCGTGACCGTTCGAAGTGGACGTCGCGCCCACCGACGCCGACACCGATGGCGTTGGTGACCATGCCTTCGAGCACGGCCCAGCCGAGCTCATTCTTGTACCACTCATACTGCTGATCCTTGCCGCTCCAGGTGCGGCAGTTTACACCAGAGAAGCTAGCGCTGACGCCATCACCGCCACGGCTGTTGGCACGCCAGGGATAGATGCGGGGTGTATCGATAACAACGTCGGCGTCGCCTGACTCATGGCGCAGTTCAACAAAGTTATGATCCCACAACTTGATCGGAACGTTAAGCGCTGTGTAGTTAAGTGTATTGACGTTTACTTCGCTGAGTTTTACCAAATCGTGTTCGCTGGGTCCATCTGCTCCCTGTCGCCGCGGGGCGGTCCAGACCGAAACCTTCTGCGTCGGCACCTGGCGCGTAATGGCGGTGCCGTTACGCGTCCAGCGATCCGTTCCCGTATCGGCGCGCTTGCCACCCATATACCAACCGACAACATCGGTAAAGCCGCTCCCCTTGCCGTAGAGCGTCGCACCGCTGTCGGTCGATTTAACCAGCAGTGTGTTGAAGAGCGGCACGGCATCGTGCGTCAGGAAGGCCACACTGCCACCACTGGCCAGACGATCAACAGTTGAGTCGTTATAGTTGATACGCGCGGTAGCATTGCCGTCGACCTTGACGTTGATGTTGACGGGTGAAGCGCCGCTGATCGTGATCGTCAGGGTCTTCTCAACCAGCAACTTGCCGCCATCTCCCCAGGTGGCGAGCGGCAGCGACGGCACACCGTTGATCCAGCGGAAGAGCTGCAGACTGATGCGGTTATCGATGACATTACCCGCAGTTTCATCGACCTGGGAGAAGCGGATCTCATAGAAGCTCGGCTCTTCGGTATAGCTCGGTACAAAGTTGGCCAGGACCGAGATGTAGGGGACGCCGGGCGAGAGCTCCTCGGCCGCGAATTTAACCGTGATCTCCTGCCCCTGTGCCCAACCGAAACCGCCGGTATAGAGAGCGTAGTTGCGATCGTTGATGCCTGCCCGCAACTGGCAGGTCAGCCGCTCCAGCCCCCAGCCCTCCAGCGTGCCGGTGAGGGAGTCGCCACTATTGCGTAGCCGGCCGCCACCAAAACCGCCTGATAGTGTACGTGCCAAGACCAAAGCGCGGTTGATGGGGTCATCGCGCCGCTGTTTGCGCTCGTTGATCACACGTCCTTGAGTAACGCGCCAGCCGAAGACGGTGTTTAACTGGCCGAAATCATCACCGGGAGTGTCGTTATCAAAGGTATCGGCCGGCGACTCCACCTCGCTGTAGCCGTCGCGCGGCCACTCGTTGAAAGTTTCCGGATAGCTCTTGGTGGCGAAGAGGCCGAGGCTGCTCTCGAAATACTCCTTGCTGGCCAGCCACTGGTCGAAGTTCTGGTAGACGGCGCGCTTGACGATGTAGTCCTCTTCCACCGTGTTGAAGCGCATCAGCAGGAAGCCGTTGTAGTCGAGCTCGCCGACGACGATCCGGTTGGTGGCGCCCACGTTGACAAAGCCGCCCAGCGGGGCGTTGGTCACCCCCTGATCGTTGTCACCCCAGATCACCGGCACCTGACTGAACTCGGTCGCATCGTCGGTGTAGCGGTTGAAACCGGTGAAGTACCACTTCACCTCCGGCAGACCGGTGACGAGGGTGATCCCCTGCCACGTCTCATCGCCTACCAGCTCCATCGCCACACTGGCCGTGGCCGGCTCGGCGTCGAGCCAAACGCGGCCATACTCGGAGCGATAACGCCGCACCTCGAACTTGCCGTAAAAGTTGGGAACATGGCCTACAGTTGATTCGACTCCATCCTGACGCTCCCAGTAACGCGGGCTGTTATCCTCCGTGTGGAGCGGTTCGATACAGGGGCGCCCTGCGGGCGTGCCGGGAGCACCGTCGGGATCGCGGCTGTAGGCGTAGCCGTCGAAGTCGCACTTGTAGTAGTAGTAGACGTAGCCGGGGCGCTGCTCGGGGATCACGCCCTCATAGCGACCCGCGCCCTGATCCGCCATGTTGACCGCGAGCCAGCTCCCGCCGCGCGGACGGTCGGCCTCGCGCAAGACCCACTGGTAGTAGAGCGTAACGCGCTGGTTGAGCGTCAGCGCCGCGGGGTTGAGGTCGCTGATCTGGCAGCGCATGCGGATCTCCTGATCCTGCGCCGGATAGCCGGGGTTGCGCAGGCTGTCATTGATTGCCACATCGGCGGGGGGATAGGAGATGACAATATGATCAAAGGCAACAGCACCGAATGTTCTAGCCGTAGAAGAATCATACGGGCTCTCTTCATTAAAGAAAAATCGAATACGGCGCACATCAAACCTGTTCAGAACAACAGGTTCTGCGAGGTTGGCTTGTGGATTTACGTTTGGAAAATTAAGAATTTTAACTGTTTCCCATTCCCACTCGGTGGGAGTGTCATTACAGGAAACTTGAATCAAAATTTGCTGTGTTTGATTGGCATTTCTAGGCCTAGCCGAATAGTATATTGTGCCCACACCTCCCACTATCGGTGGTGATTGGAAATAAGACCCATAAATATTGAGAAGTTGACCAAATTTAAGTACGCCTCCATCAGGCCGTCCTGCGCCAAGGTTTGCGAAACTTACCCCTTGAGCAGTCCAATCTCCTGCATCAACAGAGAAAAAATAGTTCGAAGCAACAATCGATGTCCAGGCAGCTTCAAAATCCATATAGCGTCCCGTCTCCACCCCCGGCACATCGGCAATCGTATAGCCGCCGGAGGTACTGGTGGCAACCTCGCCGTCGTCGTAGTGGCAGACGACGGCGTAGCTGACGCTGCCGGCGTTGAGCGGCGGGATGGCGCCGCTGTAGCTGAAGGTGGTGTCGCTGGCGCTGACGAACGTCATGGCGTTGGTAAAGCTCCACTGGCGCAGGCCGTCGTCGTGGCTGATGATGAGGCCGACGCTATCAATTGATGAGCCGTCGCTGAGCTCGATCGCGGCGTCGATGGTGACGCCGACGCCGCTACTGAGGAGCGCGCCGGCCGGCGTCTGTTGCGGCGGTGTGATGGTGACGCCGGCATAGGTGAGAGTAGTACCCAGCAGCAGCCAGAGGGCAGTGATGGTGCGGATGGCGGATGTAGTCTTCATCAATACAGCTCCCTTGATTAAGAGTGACAGCAGCAGTTTAGCATAATGCAGCAGGGGGTGGTAGGGAAAAGTTTGGAGAAAAGTGAAAGGTGAGAAGTGGCTGACGCGGTGGAGAACCACGAATGGACACCAAGCGACACGAATAGGGTAGGGGCGCTGCGCGCCGTGTAAATCGTAAGCTGTGAGCCGTGAATTGTGGAGCGCGGAGCCCCCTGGAGGGCGGCGCTCCGTCGCCGCCGCAGCACGTCTCCAATCGGCCCTGACTGCGGCGGCAACAGCGTGCCGCCCAGCCCGGCGCACGCGCCGGGGGATGCGTATGCGGCGTGCGAAGCTCCCTGGAGGGCGGCGCGCCGTCGCCGCCGCAGCACGAAATTAAAAGTTAAGCGTTGAGAGTTGGATTAAACGTTACAAATTGAGAGTTGAAATTGTAACACCAACGCCGAACATTTAACGTTGAACGCTTAACTTTTAAGTGGCTGACGCCCCTGCCTGCCACCCGGAGCCGGGCAAAATTGAGCGATCAGCGACCCTGCGCCAGCAGGGGCAATTTTGCATGGCTATCCGTGAGCTGTGAATTGTAAGCTGTGAGGAGCAGAAGCGCGGCCGCATCAGCGCCGCTTACGCTTCCGCTGCGGCCATCGCCGCTTACGGTTTACCATTCACGGCTAACGCACTGCGGCGCGCTGCGGAGAGCGCGCCCTACCTTGGCTGACGCGCTGCATGCCGGTGCGGAGCCCGGCGGTCCCGGGGAGCGTACGCGCAACCGCATCAGCGCC
>CAZRGQ010000007.1:0-53762 GCA_964599645.1 uncultured Lentisphaerales bacterium
CATAGGTACCCGTCAGGAGCGGGTTTAAAGTCAGGCCTATGGGATGCTAGTGATTTTGGTTGTTTTTTGCACTTGATGAAAGCATCCAAAAAATATATGTTCACTGCATGGCGCATTTGTATAACGTAGTCGCTAGTCATCGCTATAGGGCTAAATCAATGCGCAGCCCTAAATTGATGCTTTTTTCTAAGCTGGGTTATTTGACTTCAATGATAATCACAGAAGGCCACAAAAGGTATTGGGAGCAAAAATGCAGGCAGTAATTTTGGCAGCAGGCATGGGACGTCGTCTGGGCAAACTGACAGCCAATAACACAAAATGTATGATCAGGGTCAATGGTGTTCGTCTAATAGAGCGAATGCTTGATCAACTGACGCACGAAAAGCTGGCACGGATTATCTTGGTGATAGGCTATCAGGGTGAAAAAGTTTGCCAATTTGTAGGCAATAAATGGCAAGGAGTGCCGATAGAGTATGTCTGGAACAGAGTCTATGACCAAACAAACAACATCTATTCACTTTGGCTGGCGCGTGAAAAACTCCTGCAAGACGACACACTGCTGCTCGAATCCGACTTGATTTTGGATGATGCCATCATCCCCAAAATATTGCACCACCCTTATCCCGACCTCGCTTGCGTAGATAAATTTCAAAGCTGGATGGACGGCACGGTTGTACTGCTTGATGAGAACAACCGAATTCAACGTTTTGTTCTCAAAAAAGAGTTTCTTTACGAGGAGATTCCCTTCTATTATAAGACGGTAAATATCTATAAATTCAGCCGATCATTTTCTGAATCACACTACCTCCCCTTTCTTGAGGCTTATTCACACGCCCTTGGCAATCAGGAATATTATGAACAGGTGCTGCGTGTAATAGCGCTACTGGACAACCCTGTAATCAAAGCGTTACCTCTTGAAGGCGAGCGCTGGTACGAGATTGATGATGTACAAGATCTCGATATTGCTGAGAGTCTCTTTGCTGAGCTACCGGTTCAACTTATTCGAATAAATAAACGTTATGGTGGCTATTGGCGCTATCCCCAATTGCTAGACTACTGTTATCTTGTTAACCCTTACTTTCCCAATGAACGTCTTGTCGCTGAAATGAAGAGCAACTTCGATACGCTATTGCGTGCTTATCCATCCGGTCTCTCAGTGAACCGTCTGTTGGCCAGCAAGATGTTCTATCTGCCGGAAAGGTGGGTTACAGTCGGAAATGGAGCCTCTGAACTGATTAAAACCATTATCGGCAGTTCGATAGGGCGACTCGGTATTATTGAACCCACCTTCGAAGAGTATCCTAACAGAGCACACCCTGACGCAATTTGTGCCTACCAACCTGCCAATAGTGACTACCGGTATGGTGCTGACGACCTGATTAGCTTTTTTGGCAAGCTGGAAAACAGAATAGATACTTTGGTGTTAATCAATCCTGACAATCCAAGTGGTAACTATTTGAAGCCACCGGATGTTATCAAAGTGATTGAGTGGTGTGCCAGAGAGAAAACTAAAATCATAGTCGATGAAAGCTTTGTCGACTTTACTACCGAACCTGTAAGCCTGCTGCAGGAAGAGATTCTGACCAACTATAGAAACCTTGTGGTCGTAAAAAGTATCTCAAAATCTTACGGCGTCCCCGGGTTACGTCTCGGCATCATGGCGACAAGTGATGAAAAATTACTGGAGGCTGTCAACAGAGAGTTGTCTATTTGGCATATTAACTCTTTCGCTGAATTTTTCATGCAGATCATCGACAAGTACGAAAAGGAGTATGTAGAAGGCTGCAGCAAGTTAGTAAAAGAGCGACAACGCTTTGGTGATGCGCTCTCTAAAGTAGAGGGTTTACGCCTGCTTCCCTCACAGGCAAACTATTTTTTTGCTGAAGTTTTACCACCTCAAACCCCTGAGCTGTTGCAACAACGTCTTTATAGTGAAGCGGACATTCTGATCAAAAATTGTCGCGGCAAACGAGGCATCGGCGGGCGACCTTTTGTAAGAATAGCCATTCGCGACAAGAGTGACAACGATTGGCTCTTGGAGTCTCTCCACAACCTATAATCAAGCACATAAGATGAAGATAACTGTTATTGGCGGTGGGAACATCGGATCATGGCTAGCGGCACAGATAAGCAGCAAAAAATACCCACTTTGTCTCTACACATCAGACCCAGACCAATGGCAGCCGGAATTAGAAGTTTACGACAACTACGACAACCTGTTAAAGGTAGGCAGGTTGGATAAAATAACGGCTGACCTAAATGAAGCAATTGAATATGCCGATGTCATTATTGCAACATGGCCATCGCATACGCGCCCTACTCTCTTCAACGATATGACAAAATCAACTTTAAGAGGTAAAATTATAGCTGTAATGCCTGGTGGGGGAGGAGTAGAGCTGTTTGCCGGGCCACTTCTTCTTGAGCAGAATGCTGTTTTGGTTGGCTTTGAAAGGGTGGCTGCAATTACTCGAATAAGAGAGCGCGGCAAATCGGTATACCTGCTGGGAGCCAAAAAAAACTCTACAATCAGCATCTTAGGAAGATGTTTTTCTGATAGAGTTGCTGCAATTTTTGAAGAGTTGCTATCGTTGCCATGTAATGTGATTGAGCCGTTCTTAAACATTACATTAACCCCATCAAATCCAATCCTGCACACTGCCAGGATTTATCAGTTGTTCAGGGATTACACAGCTGACACAATCTATGAGCGGTGTGAATATTTTTATGAAGAGTGGCATGATGAAGCATCAGAGATGTTAATAGGTTTAGATATTGAACTTCAAGAGTTATGCCATAAATTGCTAGTTGCAGGTTTAGATATGAGCGGAGTCGTTTCCTTAAAAGAGCACTATGAGTCCTCAAACGTTGCATCGATGAGTGCCAAACTACGCTCCATCAATGCTTTTAAGGGGATTAAGACTCCCATGATAAAAGTTGACGGTGGTTTTGTGCCTGATTTCGAATCTCGCTACTTCTTGGAAGACTTCAACTATGGGCTCGCCATCGCAGCTGGTTTTTGTCGGGCTGGAGATGGCGACACTCCATATATGGACAAGGTGCTAGATTGGTTTTGGCGGCTACCCCGTTACAGAGACCTAAAAGCCCCCTTCAGGGTGAAGAATCGTGCATCATTGGAGAACTTTAATATTAAGACACTTAATGATATAGTGAAATATTATATAACATTACAAGCTGACCATAGTCCCCGATATACTCAATTGACATCTTGTTAGCGTTCACTACCATTTGCAACAATTCTTCTAATACTTTTCTGGTGTTAACCTGTGACATCCACTTCCAAGATTGACGAAATTAGCGTGCTTACGGCGCTTTTCAGGAGGTGGAACAACCCAATAGTCACCATAAATACGCTTTAAATAGGCATCATAATCGTGTGGCATAGGCAGCTCATGTCCCTCGAAGGAGAGATAGGTGGCCTTTTGAAACCACGCTTGGTCAAGTATTTCAACTTTGGGGTTTATGACTTGGAACATATTGGTTAGTATTTTTGAGTGATAGCTCGATTTACGGCTAGCAATCCAGTTGTATAGGCGATTTATTTGCTGCAAAGGAATAAGTGGCCTGACAAAACGTGTCAACAGTCTGTTGCGCAACTGTGGGCTCTTAACATTAATGCATTTAAGTTCAAATATAATTCTTAAAAATCGTAATGTTTTACGCTGTAGCAGCATTAATATGCGGGATTCAGGTATGCCGTCGAGTGGGTTAACATCAATATAAATTCCTTGATGAACATGCAGATGTTTAGTTGTTTCATCGGTAAAAGTTGTGTTGTTTAAGCAAATACGTACAAAAGGAACCATTGCGTTCGGTTCAGTTTTCCAATATTGCAGGAACATGCTTGGAGACAACTCTTTATGACAAACCTTTATGAATTTGATAAACTCCTCTCGACGTAATGCAATGTCAATGTCATCATCCCATGGAATAAACCCTTGGTGTCTAACCGCACCCAATACAGATCCGTAGATTAAAAAATATTGAATTCCATGACTCTTACAGATACGATCTATCTCCAACACCATGCTCAATAGTTTTTCCTGAAGCTGATTCATTAAACGTCTTTATAAATTGTGCAAAATCAAATGCCGAATTGTCGGTTTTTAAAAAGAGGTTTAATTTCAACATGAACTGAGCTTGCTGCTAAGTTATCCATCTTAGCGATGTCAATGCACTCTCCTGCTTGCCAACGTCGCAATAACTCATCTTCAGTTAAATTTTCACTGCGGTTGTCAATTTCGTCTTGCACTCGGTTCCATGGAATGTTTACCAAACGGGCCTTATAGAAACAAACACCCAAGCGTAATTTTAGTAATGGGCCAAATTTAGCTGCCAACCTTGATTCAAACGAGTTTGGGCCATCAAACTTGATGCTGGATGCCATTGCCAACATCTCATGGCGGTCAAAAAGATTGCCGTCCACTGACATCGGATATCCCCAGGCAGACTTGCCTGACACCCAACGCCATGTAAACAACGATGGCGTAGCTTGTACTAGGGCTGGAGCGGTATAACTACAGTTAGAAGTGTATGAATAGGATATGTGTTGACCAAGCCGTAAACTTGGAATAAAGCTCCTCAAATCAAAGTGTTTGAACAACTCAAAATCAAGAGGACGGATAAAAACTATATCATCAACAAGAAAAAAAACCCTGGCAACTGACAAGTATCTCAATACATTAAGTAAATTCTCACGAAATCCGTTCTCTTCTTCTTTTACCGTTTTTAACTTAAAGTCTCTATTCTCAGTAAAATTAGCAAGTGCCTCACGATAGGCGTCTTCGTGCTCACTGGTTGTGGCCCTGTAAATTACAGTTAAATCGGGACGAGGTTCTGCCACATGACGAACATATGACTGTAATAAGGCATACAACTGCATCGCACGATTTTTAGAAAAGACGATCCCAGCGGCTTTACTATGATCGCTCTCCGTTGAATCGACTGCAGAATTTGAAACAACCTCTATTGCGTCTTTCTGTTCTAACAGATTCCTTCGCATACCATAAGCAATTGGCACCGGTATCCGATCACGTAACCTGGCAGCAAATCGTCGCACATTGAGCATCCGGCTAATGACCTCCCCTCCTAATACCCATTAGTAAAACTAAGAGTAGTGGTAAGCACATGACAGCAAATCCAACACTGCTTGTGACCGTGGAAAAAGTGACGACATGATTCCCTGGTGGCACTACTACTCCTAACCAGACGTGATTGGAACGCAAAATATTAGCCGTATTATTATCAATAGTCGCATTGGTTACACGTGATCTGCTATGGGCATGGCTGCGAATGGTAAGAAATTGCTCTGTAGGAGTTTCGACTTCCAAAATTGTCTTCAACGCCAAGGCACTATGACGGATAGCAATATTATTGATATAACCTGGAGCAACTTCCGATACGCCATTTTTCCCTTGGACTTCGCTTACAACAATCGCATGAGTACTACTGGCACGGTCAACTGTGGCCAGCAATGAGTCGGTCGCCGAAACTAGCGACCAAGTCGGCGAGAACCAACTGTAAGGGATATTTCGGACGAATTTGGCTAATACCGCTGTCTGTGACTGGTCACTGGCAGTCATAATTTCCCGATTTCCCAGTTGAAATGTTGTTAATAGCTTAATTCTATCATCGTTTAGATGTTTGGCCGCCTGTAACGGTAACACTAAATACTCCACACCACAAACCTCCCAATAGCGTGTGATATCGCTCTGCATTGCATTATTAAGCTGAAGAAAATAGTTGTCTGCCGGGGCTTGTGGCGATGGAACACAGTTAAATATTCCATTGGCAGTGAAGGCATGGGAAAACCAGTCATGTTGCACGTTTGGCGTGGCATAATTTGCCACTACCGGTACCGGGCCACCTTCTGCCAGAATGCGTTTGACGATGCTATTAGGTTGGTAGTGCGCCGTCAGGTCCCAGGCCTGAATAAAGCGCTGGTTGACGAGGGTGAAGTCGAGGGCCAGCCAGAGGGTGAGGGGGATGAGCAGCAGGAGGGGGCGGTAGTGGCGGCTGGTACGCAGTGCAAAGAGGGCTGCGATGATGGCGCTGGCGGCAGCGCCCTGCAGCAGGGCACGCACCAGGTTGCGCTGCAGCAGGTGGCTGGCGGGGGCCAGTTGCAGTGGTACCAGATGCTGCTGAATGGCGACGGTGGCGCTCTGGCTCCAGAGGGCGGCTACCAGCAGCAGCAGCGCTAGCACTCCGGCGGCTGCGATCCAGCCGCGCAGACGACGCTTTTCAGCAGCCAGCAGGGCGGCCAGACCGGAGGCGGCCAGAACCGCTGTGGCCAATTCGACAAAGCGGATAAATTTGACCGGAGCGCGCAGCAACGACATGTAGGGCAGTGCGTAGAAGAGGCGGTAGAGCGGTGCATGGCGTCCCAAAGCCAGCAGCAGGCCGACGAGCCAGACTGTGGCCCAAAAGGGGATGTCGGTGAGCCAGAGGGGAGAGGCACCGGCAGCCTCTGCGGACGGCTGCGGAGAGCCGGCCCCACCGCCGCAAGGTAGGGCGACGACCTCCGGGCGCGCCGCAGCAACGTGATCCAATGCTGCGGACGGCTGCGGAGAGCCGTCCCTATCGCCGCAAGGTAGGGCGACTACCTCCGGGCGCACCGCAGCAACGTGGTCCAATGCTGCGGACGGCTGCGGAGAGCCGTCCCTACCTTTTCTCATGAGCCTTCTATGGCTCCACCAGGCGGCGAGGGCGAAGCAGGCGAGCAAGAGTGGTATGGCGCCGAGGTAGATGGTGTGTTGCCGGAAGTTGGCAAAGCCTTGGTGGTGCTCCTCCCAGCCGAGTGTGCGTCCCAACTTGCCCCAGTAGGGGGCGGCAGGATCGCCCGACTGTGTACCGAAGAGGTTGGGGGCGACAAACTCCACCAGCTCTGAGGGATAGAGGCTCCAGTTGGTGGCAAAAATCCAGCGCGCCTGTGGATCGTCAGGCCGTTCTTCGGCTGCCGCCGCTCTGTTTCCGGTTGGAGTGCTGCCGGCTATCTGTGCCTCGCGGTGCGCCACATGTTCGGTAAAAATCGTGCGGATCGTAGGCCATGAGCCGAGGGCAAAGCAGAGAAGTGCCAGCGGCAGGCCACGCGCCAGCGTCGGCCAGCGCTGTGGCCAGGGGGTGGCATCGACATTGCGCAGCAACAACCAGAGGGCGTAACAGGCTGCCAGCGCCAGCATAAGTGGCCCGAAGTCGGGGGCAAAGAGGAGTGTCCACGAGGCGAGAATACCTGTTAAAACGTAGTGTTGCCACCGCCCCCGGCGTAGCGCCCGCACCAGGGCACCAAACATGAAGCTGGCGTAGGCGGTCATGTGGAAGAAGCCCATGTGACCAGCCGAAACCAGTGTAAAGGAGTAGCCGGCAAAGGCGAGCAGGCCGCCACCGATGGCGGCAGCTACGGGCGGCAGGTCACGTCCCCGCAGAAACCAGGCGGTGCCGATTGCGATCAGAAGTGTATCGAGGTAGTAGAAGAGATCGTTGAGCGGCAGCGGCGGTACGATCAGGCTCAAGAGGTGGTGTGGCGAGATGGCAGTGGCACCGGCCAAGAGTTGCTCCAGCAGGCGCAGACGGTGTCCGGCCGGAAAGAAGGGAGCGCTGTCGGGCGATGGCAGCGCCACATAGTAACCACGCACCGGCCAGAAGAGGATGGTTGCCACAACCACCCAGAGCAGCAGCGGCCAGTGACGGGCAAAGTGTCTGGAGAGAAGCTTCATAAACGTATTGCTATTATGGCACCGCAGTCGTGCGATTGCAACCCCGGCGGCGTAGCCACCATTCAAGCAACATGCCGCCGACAAAGGCGGCGTTGGCTATCAGGATAATTGAGACAAATCCCTGCAGGCTCGGTTGGTAGCGCAGATCAACCCAGTGCCAGATACTCTCCGGCAGCCAGGGTTTAAAAAAGGACCAACCTGGCAGAACATAGAGAATGCCGCACTCCAGCAGCATCAGCGGTACGAGGTACCACATGTAGGTAAAGCGCCGGCAGGCGGTCTCATGTGAGGTATAGAAGGTGTTGGCCATTTTGAGCACGCCGATCAGGGCTGCCTGCCAGACGAAGTGGGCGTAGTCGCGGCTCGACTGCCACGGTCCGGGGAGGGTGAAGAACCACGGCATGATTAAAGCAAAGAGGAGCACAAAGAGGAGACCGATGGCGAAGTTGAAGAGCATCGAGTGGAGCAGCAGCTTGTCGGTCTGGAGGCCGCGCTCGAAGCGGTCTGAGATCAACGGCCAGAGGAAGGGGAGCATCGCACCGGTGAAGTAGCCGGGGATATTGCCCAGCATTACCGCATAGTAGTAGCCCTGGGAGTCGGCCAGCGGCAGACGTTGGCGGATGACAAGCTGCTCGATCGGTCCCTGAATGCGTCCAACGAGGGCAATGGCGATCAGCGGCAGGGCATAGCGTGCCATCTCGCCCAGATGGGAGCGATAGGAGCAGCGCGGTCCCATGCACCGCAGATAGTAGCAAAGCACAGCGGCACCCAGCACCACGCCGGAGAGTGAGGTTGCCAGTTGCGTCAGGAGATAGCCGAGCACACCGAGCGAACCCAGCAGCAGCAACATCCCCAACAGGCGTATATAGGGTGCAATCAATCCGCCAATGAGCACTACTTTAAAGAATTGCAGGGCACGCAGCGCCGCCGTGACGATCGGCTCGATACAGACGAGGATGGCGAAACCGGCAATCGGCCAGATCAGCCGGGCGTCGCTCACATGCAGACGCTCCAGCAGGGCACTCGAACTGTGCAGCAGCCAGAGGGTCATGCCTGCAGCGTAGATGAGAGAGAGTACCAGAGAGTCGCTCAAGAGCGCCTTGACCTTGCCTCTCTCGTTCTGCGCCGCAAAGGCGCTCAGAAACTTGCGTACCGGCAGCAGCAGCAGCGCCAGCGGCGTGGAGAAGACGGCACCGATCGACATCAGCGGCAACAGCGCTCCCAGATCTTCACCCGGCAGGATACGTGGCACCAGGTAGAGGCCGACGAAGATGTTGATGAGATCACCACAGCGGTTGACGATAAAGGCCAGCAGGGTATACCACCAGAGTGGCCCGAGGCGCTGGCGCAACTGCTGCAGAGGTTGTGGAAGCGTAAGGTGCATGGCTTATGACTCTGATGAGACGTCGCCGCTGTTATAGACCAGACCGGGGGTAACGACACCGCCAAAGGTGTGGAATCTGGCAGCCGGATTGGCTGGTAGTGCTCTATGCTTCAGGTTCATGATGCGTTTTGCAGTAGCAACGCATCAAATACTACCACACTCGCTGGTCGGTAGCCAGAGCAAGGGATACCCAAAAATCGCAACCAAAAAATCGCGAAAGTTTTGCGCTGCCACGTCACATGCGCTTCCTTTTGCACAGGTAGGGACGGCTCTCCGCAGCCGTCCGCGGCAGCCCCGGAGAGACACGACCTACCTAGCGTCGACTAGCCTGCCGCCATCGTTCAATGGAGGCGACTCGTCAGATGAGCCGCAAGCGCAAGGGGTTGTGCATGAAAAGGGGCAGAGATGAGTGACAACTCCTGCAAATGGTGACACCTTATCCTACTCACGTTGCAGCAGCAGAAAACGACGTCCCTGCTTTGAACGCACCTGCAGCAACACCGCCCCATCACCCTTGGCGGCCTGACGGTTGAACTCGCTGATGGTAGTGACAGGCAGACGATTGACCGACTCGATCAGATTGCCCTGTGCCAGACCTTGACGTGCCGCCGGTGAGCCGGGTTCAACCTCGGTCACCAGCAACCCCTGCGCCTCCTGGTAGCCGAAGCGCTGCGCCAGTTCGGGAGTCAGGGGCTGCAGGGTCAGGCCCAACTCTGTGGCCAGCCCCTCCTCTTCCTGACCACCACTCTCCTCGCTCCCCTCGTCATCGGGTGCTGTGCCGATCACAACGCTGACCGTTTTGCGCTTGCCATCGCGGAAGAGCACCAGAGAGGCCTTCTGCCCGGGGCGCAGTTTGGCAACCTCGCTCCGGAAACGACGCGTCTCGGCAACCGGCTGGCCCTCAAGTTCAACGACGATATCGCCCTCTTTGAGACCGGCTTTAGCAGCCGGACTCTCCTCCATTACATCTGCAATCAGGACTCCGCTGCCCCCTTTTAAGCCGAAGCTGGCTGCCATCTCCGGCGTCAGATCGCCGGGATTTAGCAACACACCGAGGTAGCCGCGCGTCACCTTGCCATCGGCTACCAGTTGATCTTTGATGCCGATCGCCATCTCGATCGGCACGGCAAAGCCGATCCCCATATAGCCACCGCTACGGCTGTAGATCGCCGTGTTGATACCTACTACTTCACCATCGATATTGAGCAGTGGACCACCCGAGTTGCCGGGGTTGATGGCAGCATCGGTCTGAATAAAATCCTCATAGTCGGTAATGCCGATACCACTGCGCCCCTTGGCGCTCACCACACCCACCGTCAAGGTCTCCTCCAGACCAAAGGGGTTGCCGATCGCCACCACCCACTCTCCCGTCTCCAGCTTGCCGGTATCGCCCAGCTTGACGAGCGGCAACTCCTCATCGGCTTCGATCTTGATCACCGCCACCTCGGTCCGACTGTCGGCTCCAATCTTTTTGGCGGTATACTCCTTGCCACTCTTGAGCTTGACCTTGATCAGATCGGCGCCATCGATCACATGGCTGTTGGTGAGGATATAGCCATCCTTGGAGATGATAAAGCCCGAGCCCTGACCGGTCTGGACAAAAGAGCGCGCTTTGCCTCCACTGCGCGGCTTCTGCTGCGGTGTCCTTCTGCCGAAAAAGCGCTCGAAAAACTCCTCGCCGAAGAAATCGCCCGGCTCGCCGAAGAAGAGCTGTCCGCCGCGCCCCAGCGGCACGCGCTTTTCGACTTGAATGAAGACGACCGCCGGCATCACCTCACGTGCCACGTGCGCAAAACCGCGCCGGAAGTCAAACTCGGCCGCAACCAGATTGTGCGGTGCCAAAACAACCGCAGTTGCGATCAAACCACATAAGGCCAAAACAGTGCTACGTCTCATGATCACCCCAACCGTTACAGTTTGAAAAAGTCACCTGCCGCCCCTTCCGCTGCAGTATCAGATGCAGCCGGAGAGGAAGAGCTGCACCCACAGCTCAGGCGGCAAGCACTCTAATTGCATGAGCCATGCCAACTGAAAATGGGGACAGAGAGAGCTTTTGAGAGAGCTTTTCCTTGCTCCGAACAGCTCTTTTAGCTGAAAAATCAGAGCCAGGGGCACCCAATCTGTCACACGGCGCGACAAAATGGCGCACCACATCGGCACTATTCATAACATTAGGGACAGACCCTTTATAACTTTGAAGGCTAAGACTAGGGACAGTCCCTTTACAATCCAGCCTATCCGTCGCAACTATTAGGGACAGACCCTTATCAGTTGACAAAGTTCCACTAATTGGGCATACTGTCGACATAAAACACTTCTTGAACCCTTTATAGTGAGGAGTATGCCATGCGTACAGCACGAATCAAGAGTCAGGGACGAGCTAAACAGGGTCTGTCCCTAATAGAGGCTCAAAATGGCCAAAATGTACATGTTGGTATAGGCGAAGGAAGCCAAACAGGCGGTTTTGGCAGATTTTAGATGTGCTGGTCCTGCCAGCGCCACTCGAGGGTGGCTCCGGCCAACTGCTCCAGCGGAAGCCAGCCGGCCGTGATCTCGACCGTATGAGAGGCACGCCAGCCGCCCCAGACGCAGAGGGCACCGGGTGTCACAGCCGCCACTGTCCGTACCACGCGCCAACGACGGTCGAGAAAGAGCAGGTCGAGCGTAAAGCGCATGCCAACTGTATGGACCGCCCTACACTGCGTGAGCAGCAGGCCGCTGCCCGGCGGCAGCGCCTCGCTGCCCAACAAGCCCCGCATACGCTGCAGAGGCGTGGCAGCACGGGTGACCGTGCCGATTAAAGGCCGGCCATCATGCCACAACGCTCCCTGCTTCATCAGTTGCCTGACCTACTCTGCGGCGGCCGGTGCCGGCTTGAGTGCGGCCAGCTTTTTAAGATCGATCACCTCGAAGAGCTTCTTGGCATCTTCAAATTTAAGGCCACGTGCCTTGAACTCCACCACAATCTGATCGCCGGCGAAGGTTTTGATCTCGGTATCACCATCATCATACTCTTCCATCGCCTTGAAGCCACCGGGATAGGTGACAGTGCGCTTGAAGCCATTCTCTGTCTCTTCATCAATTTCCTGGATTGCCAGCGCCATTCTGGCAAAACCGCTGAGGCCGGCAATATCCATATACTTGATCTCGAAACTTGCCTTGCCATTGTGCGCCTCAAATTCGGCCGTCGCTGTGGTCATCTTGACGCCCAGCATGGCGTTGCTCTCGGTTGCGGCCTTCACCCGCTTATAACCGGCAACGGCATCCTTCTCCGGCAGCAGAGCCCGCATCTCCTTGGCATCGATGCTGCCACCGGCCGCTGTTGCTGTGGCGGCATTCTGGTTGGCCACCTGACCAAAGGCGGCCATCGCCTGCGCCATCGCTGCGGCGGCATCAGCCGGTATCTGGGCGTAAGTGGTTGCAGCGACCAGCGCTACCAAGGTTGCGATCAGATAGTTGCTCTTCATTCTACTCATCTCCAAAGAGGGCCGGCACCATACCAACCCTATGCCGCAGATTATACAGTTTCCGCCGCCCTGGCGAAAGCACAAAGCATAGTTTTTTGGTGGAAGTTATAATCGCTTCAATGCAGCAGCAAGTTCGTCGCTCTCGGCAGGATATGTTTGCAAGCTCCTATATTCATTACATCACTCATTGAGTGCCATCGTCCAATGGAGGGCGAATCGCCTGATGAGCCGCTGGTGCAAGGGTTTGCGCATGAAAAGAGGCAGAGGAGTGTGACAACTCTCGCAAAATGGGGGCTTTGCCACAGGCTTTGTAACGTGGATTGCCAAAAAGGCCACGATATAGTATTATTGCTCTTTACGAATTTTTATGAACCAGGAGGCCACGCCCCAGAGGTGTGCGCCCCCCCAGGATGGAGAGCGCGATGAGACTGCGCGACCTGTTGGATAATACCATTGTCAAGCCCAACCTTGAGAGTATCGACAAGGAAGAGTGCTTCGAAGAGTTGATCGATATGCTGGTGCGTAGTGGCCGAATCAGCGACCGTGATGCGGCGCTAACCGCTATCACGCGTCGTGAAGCGCAGAGTACCACCGGCATCGGAGCCGGTTGTGCTGTGCCACACGGGCGCGACGCCTCGATCGGGGAACTCTGCATCGCCGTCGGCACCTCGGCCGATGGAATCGAGTTTGATGCCATTGACGGCGCCCCTGTGCGTATTGTCGTGCTGATCCTCGCCAGCTTCAACACCCCCGGACGCTACGTTCAGGCACTGGCCGAGGTGGTACGTCTCTTTAAATTGCCGGAATTCAAGGAGCAGTTGTTGCGTGCCACGACGCCACAAGAGATGCTTGATGCCTTTGACACCGCCGAATAGGAATAACGATGGCTGAAATGCGCGATATCATAGCCAAGGTCATGGCCGCTGAAGCCGAAGCACGCGAAGTTGTGCAAACGGCCGAGCAGACAGCCGACAAGTTGGTGCGGGAGACACGCACCAAAGCGGCGGAGGAGCGTACAGCCGATCGGCAGGAGGTGCTGGCCACCGCCTCCCGCATTATCGCCGAGGCTGCCACAGCGGCCGCTGCGGAACGTGACAAGCTGTTGGCTACGGCAACGGCTCAAATGCAACGTGAGGTTGCACTGGATCGCGATAGTCAGAACGCAGCGGTTGAATTCACCCTGAATATCTTGACGGAATCGGCGTGACGACAACTTACCGGGCATGATTAACTCCAATTTGCACGATCTCGACTACCTGGCTGCACGGCTCCACGGCCGCCGTGGCGGGATGGCCGAGGCCGAGCGTCTTGATGCCCTCTGCCACATCCGCACCGTCAACGAGCTGGCACGCCAGCTCTTCCCCCAGACCCAAATCGCCAGCAGCCGGGAGCTGCAACGCCACCTGATCCAGCAGACTCTGGCGGAGCTGAGTGAACTGGCTGCCACACTCAAGGGACCCGGTGGTGCCATGCTGCAGTGGTTGCGCGTCCGTTACCAGATGGAGAATCTCAAGGTGATGACGCGTGGTGTGGTCAACCAACTCCCTCCGGAGCAGGTGGTGCCAGACCTCATCACCCTGCCGCCCGACCTCGTCTTGCCCCTCGAGTACCAGAAGCCGGCGGAGGGCGACGACCCGCTGGAGCTGCTGTTGGCCATGACCCCGGCAGGGCCGCTCCTGGATGGTATCATGCCGCTGGAGCGCTGGTTCCGGGAGCGACCGCGCCCCTTCCTGCTGGAGTTGGCGCTCGACCGCGCCTACCTCGCTGAACTGCTGCGCCTGGCGTCCGCCCTGCCACCGGAAGATGCCACCGCCATCCGACCGCTGCTACGCCATGAGGCCGATGGCTTCAATCTCCAGTTGGCACTGCGCGGTGCACACCACTATCGTCTGCCCCTCGAGCTGCTCTTGGCACTCTACCTGCCCGGCGCTTCCTGGAACAGCGCCACCTTTGAACAACTGCTGCAGATGGCCGATGAAACCGCCCTCATTGCGGCTGCTACGCCACTGCTGGGCAAAGGCCAACGTCCACCAAAAAGCGCTGCCGGCTTTGAGGTGCGCTACCGTGAACGTTGGCTGCAGCTCGCCAATCTCCTCTTCCGGCAGCGCCACATGCGCCTCGGTGCCGTCATCGCCTTTGCTACCCTGCGGCGCATCGAACTTGCCAACCTGATCACCCTGTCCGAAGGGCTGCGCCTCGGTATTGATGCGGCCAGCTTGCGCCACCATCTGATACCGCGCAGCAAGAGTGGAGGAGAAGCCGATGTTTAGCGCCGTCCCGATGTGTCAACTCCGAATCATGGTACTGGCGCGCGATCGCCGCACCGTATTGCAGGGGCTGGGCGACATGGGCTTGATGCACCTGCAGCATGAAGATCGCGACGCGTCCGATAGCGACACCCCGCTCCTGCCACCTGCAGACTACACTGCCGCCCTGTTGCACTGTGACGATCTGCTGCGCCGCTCCAGCGCACTGCGCCAATCATTGGCGCTGCCAGCCGGCGCCACTACCACGCATGCAAGCCACGCGCCGCGCAGCATGGAGTCGATTGAAGAGCTGTTCAAAGAGACCGAGGAGGCGCTCAACAGCCTGACCGAGCGTGCAGCGCAGAATGATGAGGCCCGCAACAAGCTGAGCGTCGTCATCGAACAGCTTCACTCCTTCCGCGAAGTCGACCTCCCCTTTGAAGAGCTGGAGAACTTCTCGTTCCTCCACTTTGCCATTGGCTCTCTGCCGCTCGATCAATTGAACTACCTGCGTGATACGGTAGCGCCCAACGTCGTCCTGCTCACCTTCCCCCGCAATGCCGAGTCGCACGCGGTGGTAGCAGCTACCAGCCGTACAGGGCGCTTTGCCCTCGAAACAGCCCTGCAACAGGCCGAGTTCCGGCGTGAACCGCTGCCGGTAACACGTGAAGCGCCACTCAACCTGCTGCTCAAAGAGAGTGAGCAGGAGGAGGAGCGCCTGGCAGGTATTGGGCGAGAGATCGAGTTGGCACATCTCGGACTGGCTGGCAAGGCCGAAGCGGAGCTGGCTGCCGCAGAGGCCTGGCTCCAGACCGAGCGCCGCCTGCTCGAAGCCGAAGCCGGACTGCCCCGCACCGAGCTTACCGTTATGATCACCGGCTGGATTCCGCAGGAGGATCACGATCGCGTCGTAGCCCGCGTGCGTGAAATGACCCACAACCGCTGTGTCATTGAGACGTTGTCGGCCGATGAGCTTCCCACCGCCGAGATTCCCATCCTGCTGCGCCAGTCACGGCTGCTGCGCCCCTTTGCCATGCTGGTCAAAGGTTACGGGCTGCCCGGCTATCGCGATGTCGAACCGACCCTCTTCGTGGCCATCACCTACATGCTGATGTTCGGCATGATGTTTGGCGATGTGGGGCATGGCGGTGTGCTGGCGCTCGTTGGCCTTGGTGCAATTTGGCGCGGACGCAACCGCAAAACCCGCGATATCGGCACGCTCCTCGCCATGGCCGGTGTCGCCAGTCTCCTCTTCGGCTTTGTCTACGGCAGCTTCTTCGGGCTCTCGCAGTTCCATAAATATGCCCTCTGGCGCGACCCGCTCGAAGGCAGCCCGCTCCAACTGATGCTGGTGGCGATCAC
Source organism: uncultured Lentisphaerales bacterium (assembly GCA_964599645.1). Classification (GTDB taxonomy): domain Bacteria; phylum Verrucomicrobiota; class Kiritimatiellia; order RFP12; family JAAYLN01; genus JAAYLN01. The sequence continues at coordinate 16,190 of CAZRGQ010000007.1, forward strand.
ACTCGGCGTGGGCGTGATCAGCGTCGGCGTAATCCTCAATATCGTCAACCGCTTTCGCCACGGCGACTGGCTCGGCGGCTTTCTCGACAGCTACGGTGTAGCCGGTGCCATCTTCTATTGGGGCATCCTCGGCCTGCTCCTGAAATATACCTCCCTGCAAGAGCGCGGCCTCGTGGGGATTGTCACCATCCTGGTGGTGGTGCTGCCGCTGATCGCCTGGGCCTTGCGCGCGCCGCTACGACACGCTCTGGCACGCCGCAGCGGCGCAGACAGCGGCAACGACGGTGGCTACTTCAGCGCTATCATGGAGTCGGTGGTCGAGGCCTTTGAAGCCGCTCTCAGCTACATGGCCAACACGATCAGTTTTGTCCGTCTGGCCGCCTACGCCATGAGCCATGCCGCCGTCCTGATGGCCACCTTTGTCATGGCCCGTGAGGTGGAGAAGGTCTCGGTAGGCGGAGGGCTGCTAGCCATCCTCGTCATCATCGGTGGCAATCTGATTGCCATTGTGCTGGAGGGTATCATCGCCGCCGTCCAGGCGTTGCGCCTCGAATACTACGAGTTTTTCAACAAATTCTTCTCCGGCAGCGGCAGGGAATACAAGCCCTTTGCCCTCAATCCGGGAGAAGAGGGAGAGTAGTGAGGGTACTCTTCATATTCGTCGACGGTCTGGGCATGGCCCCACCCTCTCCAAGCAATCCCGTCAACCGGGAGAACTGCCCCACCCTGGCCCGCCTCATCGACGAACATGCACACCCGATCGACGCCTGCCTCGGCGTCCCCGGCCTGCCGCAGAGCGCCACCGGACAGACCGCCCTCTTTACCGGTCTCAACGCCTCACAGGCGATGGGGCGCCATGTCGAGGGCTTTCCCGGACCGACACTGCGCAAACTGGTCGAGGCCGACAACATCTTCCTCGCCCTCAAACGGATCGGCAAACGCGGCTTCTTTGCCGATGGCTACTTCGTCGATACCGTCGCTGAAATTCAGGCCCGGCGCTTCCGCTCTGTCACCACCACCGCAGCCCTCACCTCGCCGGAGGTGATCGCCATGCGTCACGACCTCCTCGCCAACCAGGCAGTCTGCCACGATATTACGCGGCATGTGCTCCTCGAACGCGGCTACCCCGGCCCTCTGATCGAACCGGCCGACGCCGCCGAACACCTGATTCAGATCGCACTCGGCTACGACTACACCCTCTTTGAATTCTTCGAGTCGGATCGCGCCGGGCACTCCGGCGATCCTGAACAGGCCCGCGCTGTTCTGGCCAAACTCGATGCCTTTCTCACCCCGCTGGTCGAGTTAACCAGCCAGATGGAGATACTCTTCGTCCTCACCAGCGACCACGGCAACCTCGAAAACCTCGAAAACCGCAGCCATACCTTCAACCCTGTCCCCTTTATCGCCATCGGCCCCGGCAGCGACGACCTGCGCCGCAATATCACTAATCTCGTCGAAGTTACACCACAAATCCTGCGCATTCTTAACCGTGCCTGAGATGGCTGCCACTGCCGATATCCTCCTGGTCGCCATCAATGCCCGCTACAGCCACTGCAGCCATGCCGGACGTCTGCTGCTGGCCAATCTGGGCTCTCTCGGGGCGCGTGCCACTCTGCTCGAATACGATCTCGAGACCCTGCCGCTACAGCTTGCGAGCGATATCCTGGCACGCCAGCCACGCATCGTCGGCTGCATCGTCTACCTCTGGAATCGCACTCTGGTCGGCGATACCCTGCGTCTGCTGCGCCTGCTGGCACCGGAGCTGCGAACGATCATCGGCGGTCCGGAGCTGGTTGCCGACGACGCTGCCGCCTGGCAAGGCCTCGCTGACGCCATCGCGATCGGCGAAGGCGAGGCGCTCTTCCGCAACTGGTGCCAGGCGCAACTGGCCGCCACGACCGCCACACCGCCTGCAACCGGACCACTGCTGCTGCAGGCCGCAACTCCGCCCGACACCGCCACCCTATTGCCGCCCTACCATCTCTACAGCGATCACGACCTGCAACGGCGCGTGGTCTACGTCGAATCGGCTCGTGGCTGCCCCCACCACTGCATCTACTGCACCTCCTGCAACAGCGGCTGGCGCGCCTTTCCCCTGCCGCCCCTCTTGCGCGAGTTCGACCAGTTGCGCCAACGCGGACTGCGCAACTTCCGTTTCCTTGACCGCACCTTCAATGTTGATGAGCCCCATGCCTGCCGGCTGCTCGACTACTTTCTCGACCATCGCGACGAGGGACTGCGCCTCCATCTGGAACTCTCACCGGTGGCGTATGGCCCCGGGCTGCGCCAACGTCTGGCCGCCTTCCCACCCGGTATGCTGCACCTCGAAGTCGGCCTCCAGACGCTCGACAGCGCCACCGCCCGCCGCATCGGTCGCCACGAGGAGCGCAGCACAGCCTTGACGGCGCTGCGTTTTTTACAGCAGGAGTGCAGCGCCGATCTCCACGTCGATCTGATCTACGGCCTGCCCGGCGAAGACCTCACCACCTTTACCGCCGGTTTCGACCAACTCGTACTGCTGGGGCTCCCCACCATTCAGGTCAATCGGCTCAAGGTTCTGCCCGGCACGCCACTCAGCCGGCTGCCTGCCATCAAGGGGAGTTACAACCCCGCGCCGCCTTATGAAGTGCTCTTCAGCGACGTGCTGACCCACTACGAATTAACCCGCCTGCAACGTTTCGCCCACGCCTGGGATCGCCTCAACAACCGCAACCGCTTCAGCCACTCGCTACCGCTCCTCTGGCAGACACCCTCTGCCTCCCCCTTTGCTGCGGTCGATGCCATCGCACAGGAGGTCTATCGCACCTGCGGGCGCGTCCACGCCATCGGCGCCGACCTCTGGGGTGCCACTCTGGCTGCCTATTTGAAAGGCCATTCCACGCTACCACCGCATCTCATCGAGCTGGCCCTCAAACGCGACAATATCGCTATTTAGGCTCTATCAGACCTAACTGCAGCGCCTCTTCCACGATGGCACGCGCCAGTGGCAGGGCGCCGCGTGAGCCGTAACCGCCACGCTCCACCAGTACCGTCACCACCAGACGTGGCCGACTCTGGCTGGTAAAACAGGTAAACCAGGCATGGTCGGCACCACCGGGTGCCTCGGCGGTGCCGGTCTTGCCGCAGATCGCGAGCCCTGCAATCTCCACCGCCCGCCCCGTACCGTGCAGCACCGCTTCGCGCATCAAGCCCTCGGTATTGAGCGCCACCGCCGATTGCAACACCCGGCGTGCCGGCTTGCGTTCCCCTCCGCTTGCCAGCCACGGCTCTGCCAGCAGTCCGCTATTGGCCACCGCCGCTGTCCAGAGCGCCACATGCATGGGCGTCACCACCATCTTCCCCTGGCCGATCGCCAACTGTGACCGCATGCGGCGGTCGCTCTCGCGCACCTCCGGCACAGAGCCGGCCGTCGTGGCGATCCGCCCGGTGGCGCTCTCATGCAATACCACCTGCTCGTTGAGCGCCAGCTTGGTCACCAGCTCGTTGAAGGCCGTTGCCGGCAATGCCAATCCCAACTGTGCAAAGTAGACGTTGGAGGAGTGGATAAAGCCCTGGCGCAGGCCGATACGCCCGAATCCCTGCCAGTGACGTCCATCCCGCCGCCGGCTGTAATATTCGCTGTCGCGGATGGGAGTCGCATCGGGAGCGGCCCGGAACCCCTCAGCCGGACAGTTGAAGAGCGGTGAAAGACGCGTCTCGCCGGCCAAAGCAGCCATCACCACCTTGAAGGTCGAGCCGGGCGGATAGAGCCCCTGCAAGGCACGGTTGAGCAGCGGCGCGGCGGCACGGTCCTCTTGAAAGTCGCCCGGTGCATGGGGATCGAATGAGGGCATGCTGAGCAACGTCAAGATGGCACCGCTGGCCGGTTCCAGCACGATGATGGCGCCGCGCTTATCCTCCATCAACTCCCAGGCTTTGCGCTGCAGTCGGGCATCGAGCGCCAGTTGCAGATCGTTGCCCTCCGGCTGCGGTGCGGCCATGATGTTGCGCCCCAGGCGTACCAGCTCACTGCGTGCAGTGCCGCCGATACCGCTCAAGGTGGCATCGCCAGCCCGCTCCATGCCGGCCAGACCATATTGCGAGTCGAAATACCCTACCAGGTGGGCGGCCGCCGGCCCCAATGGATAACGTCGTCCCCACGGTGCACCGGGGCGCGGTGCATCGATTGCCAGGACTGTGCCGTTACGGTCGAGAATCGAGCCGCGCCGTGCCAGGTTGGCGGGGCGTTTGTTGTGCTGCCGCACAAAGCGCATGAAGTCGACGTGCCGTGCCCCGAGTATCTGCCAGTTGAACTGTACCACCAGAATCGCCAGCCAGGCGGCAAAGGTGAGGAGCGAGAGCAGCATAAAACCGGGCCGGCTGCGGGCTGCCGTGCCACTGCGCCGCCGCGTGGCCAGCAGGATGGCAACCACTACAAAGAGAGCGAAGAAGAGCAGGCGCAACACCAGCATGGTGCGTCCAGCATAGGGACCGTTAAGCCACTCTGTCATGGCCTCCAACATCACGCCTCGCCCTCGCTCGCACCAGACTCCAGCGGCACAAGCCGCAACGTAAAGCCGCCCGCTGCCGCCAGATAGAGCATCGGACGCAAAGTGCGCTCAAAGCGTTGCGGCAGCGGCGCAAAGCAGGGACGCTCAGGCTGCTCGTCGTGGTGCCAGAGAGCCCGGTAGCGCTGGCCATCTTTAAGGAATGGCAGCCAGATCGACCAGACCCGTGCCTCAGCCGTGATCCCGGCCACCTCCCAACAGCCCCGGCGCTCACGCGCCAGCAGGAGGTAGCGCCCCACCTCGCCACGCAGCAACACGATACGCTCACCACGCTGCACCGGCCGTTGCAGCAGCGCCACTGCCGCCTTGTGTGCCTCCGTCAGCACCTCGCAGGAGGTGGTCGGCGCAAAGGCTGCGCCGTCCGGCAAGCTCTGCCGCAGCAGCGGCTGCGAGAGAAAGGGCAGCAATGTATTGTTGTGCGCTGCCGTCTCCGGCAGGAGCGCCGCACCACCGCCGGCGCTGATCACAGGGCGGGGTGGCTCATCGCCGCCAGCTGCCACCGATAGCGCCAACTCACGCTGATAGCGCTCCAGCAGTCTGGCCGCACCGCGATGGTAGAGCAGCCCGGCCGGACGCGACGCCGTAGTCAGCAACCAGAATCCCGCCCCGCGCAGCAAATTGGCAACATGCCCCTGGCGATAGCAGCAGACCCAGCCCACGCTGCCACTACCATGCGGCTCCACCCGGTAGTAGAGAGTCTCACGCGGCAGTTGCGGCTGTAATTCGCTGGCCTGCGGATCGAGCACCAGCAGGGCAGCATCGCAAACCGCCACTCTGATCTCGTTACATACTCCATTGCCGGCAGAGCGCAGCTCCCCCCGCAATTCAAACAGCCCCTCATCAGCCTGAGAACTCCCCGGGCTGCGCCACTGCCAATGCCCGGTGACGTCAGCCCTGCGTAGCGGCGAGAGACTCAGCAGCGGACGACGGCGCTCGTCGGCCAGCCGGATGGCAGGCATCACTTCGCAGGCTGCCCTGCCCCTGCCGGCCTGCAATACAATCTCAAAGAAGAGTTTGCCAAGCCGTTCAGCCACTGCAAGAGACCCCGGGCCTCGTTAAAGTTTGAGCCCGTCGAGGAGGTCGCCGAAACCGCCCAGTTCACGGGCCGGACGCCGCTGGCGCAATGCCTTGAGCGCCTCGGCCTCTTCATCGACCGCGTCTGGATGCCAGCGTCCCGGCAGAGTCAGGCTGATGCGGTGGCCATCGTTCTCCTTCACCACCACCTCGATTTTCTCGCCGTGCGGAAAGGCCCGCTCCAGCCGTGCCAGCGGATTGCCGCCACGCCCCACGTCGGTCTCGCTGATGTGGAGCAGACCGGTATGCTCCTCCGAGAGACGGATGAAGATACCAAACTCCTTGTACGACTCAACCAACCCCTCGACACTGCTGCCGACCGCCAACGGCCCCGGCTGCATGGTGGCCAGCCGCTCATCGATAGGGCGCAAGCCGATGCGCCGCCGCTCGACGTCGATCGACTCCACCTGCACAGCAATCTCCTGCTCCTGGGCGACCACCTCCTTGGGATGCGAGATGCGCCGTCCCCGACCCAGGGCGCTGATCGGGATCAACCCCTCAACCCCCGGCTCCACCTCGACAAAGGCGCCAAACGGCTCCAGATGGGTAATGCGTCCCGTCAAGACGGTGCCAACCGGATAGCGAGCCACTGCGGCCGCAAAGGGATCCTCCTGCGCCCCGCGCAGGCTGAGCGAGATGCGGTTGCGCTCCCAGTCGACCTCCCGCACCAGCACCTCGACGCCATCGCCCTCCTTGACAACGTCTGCCGGCGTCACATCACGGCGGTATGAGAGCTCCTTCAGCGGCACCAGCCCCTCGACGCCCCCCAGATCGACGAAGAAACCGAAGTCAGTCAGCCGCGTCACCCTGCCGCTGCGCGTCACTCCCGGCGCCAACTCCTCCTGCAACTGCTCGCGCTGCTTGTCGCGCTCCTGCTCCAGCACGGCACGCCGGCTCACCACGATGTTGCGCTCTTCAGGATCATACTCCTGCACGATAAAGCTGAAGCTTGCGCCGATATAGCTGGCACCCTCCTGACGGAAGAGCGAGATTTGCGAGTAGGGACAGAAGGCGCGCTGGCCGGCCACTGTCACCTCATAGCCGCCATTCACCTCGCTCTCGACACGCCCCTCGATCGGCAGCCCTGTGGCATGCGCCTGCGCCAGCGATTGATCTACAGCCACGCCGCCCGTCAGGCGTCCGGTAAAGTTAAAGCTGCCGCCCAGAGCGCTGACGAAGACCACCGGCACCACCTCGCCCACCTTGACAGTCGGCTCTCCATCAGCATCGGTAAAGTCGGCCAGCGGCACCAGCCCCTCATGCTTCGCCTGCACATCGAGCACCACATGCGTCGGCCCGATCGAGACCACGCGCCCCTCAAGCTGTTCGCCCGGATTGAAGCCGGTACGGTAGCCCTCAAGCTGCTGCGACAGCAGCGCCTCAAACTCCGCCATGGCGGAACTCTTTTTGAAATTCGACATCGTTGCTTCTCTCCCGCTCGCAGCGGGCTCCGCTCGCAGCCTGTGCCGCTTTTAACTCTGTTGGCACCAAGCCTGCAAATAGTCGGTATCATACCGCACCCGGCCCGCTTTGTGAATCAAAAACGCCGCTCACTCGTAATCGACCAGTGACAAAGTCCGTGGCAAACAATAGAGAGATTGGCGAGCGTAGCGAGTTGACGCTTATTCCTTAAGCGCCCCTATCGTGCAGGCGAGTAGATGCCCTCCCCCTCTGAACTAATCATGCATCACTTTTTGCACCACTTTCTCCTCGTCTGCCATCTCTCTATTGACTATACTGCCCTCAAACCACCACCTAATCCCCAGCCATGAAGCGCATCGTACTAACCACCTTGACCCTGCTGAGTCTGGCCACAGTGCTGGAAGGCGCCTCGGCGATCGTTATCAGAAAGCGTTTCCGTCAGCAATCGGATAATGAGTGGCTCTATAACGGCAAGGTTCTGCAGCGACGGCTGCAAAACATCAGCGCTGATGAGTGGGAGTATGATGGTAGCCGGCTGCGCCGACTACAAGGCAACTCCTCCGCCGATGAGTGGCTCTTTGACGGCAAGCTCCTGCACAAGCCGTGGAGCAACGACAGCCACGACCGCTGGCTCTTTGATGGCAAGCTGCTACGCAGGCAGAACAGCAATGCTTCAAAAGACCAGTGGCTCTTTGATGGCAAGATTTTGCAGCCGGCCTGGGGCAACTCATCCGAGGATATCTGGGAGGCAAGCAGCCGCGTCCCGCTGGTAGTGATACTCAAGGCCGCCGGAGTTATCTGACAGGAAGATATGGTTGAAGCAGAAGCCCCAAATAAAGCCCCAGCAAACCCCAAGTAGATTACGTAACCTCAATATATTGCTGTTATGCGCACTACTTGCAGGGGGAGGGTGTGCTACCTACTCACAAAAAGGATACGAACTTGCCTCCCGTGTTACGATTGTAGACTCTCCCGGAGCAGTAACTGGCGTAACTAAACATAGAGCCACGGTCAAACGAACATGGCGGTATGGGCACGTTGCATGGTATCACTGCTGTGCACTCGGCAACGTTGCACTCACGCGCATTACATGTCATGTCGATTTTGATATTGAAAAAGCTGCCCAAACAACATCTGGTGATAATTTACTGAAAATCAGACAAACTGAGAAGCCAATCGGTGTACGATCTTCACCCGAAAAGGGACTTTTCATCCTCAAAGAGGGGGATGAGGTTATTATCGGCATGACCCAATTCGGACGACGTGTTTTAGTCACTATCTATCCTCTTGCGGCTCATTAAACACCACAATCTCTTTGAATCTGTATGACCTATTTGTCGCTCATTTTACTTCAGCTAACAATTGCTTACATAATGACTGCAATTGCAAATTGGTTGAATATTCCATATCTCGCTTGGGCAACATTGGCTTTATGGTTTATCACTATTCAAAGAAAAATAACTCTTCCCCTTGTTTGAAAACCGTGGTACTCTTATGGTCGTTCGATAAGTTAGTATGCGGGAGTATGACATGAATTGGTAGACTGCGTTCTGTTTTTATACTCGTGGCAGGTAGCGTACTTTTGTGGCACTCTGCCACTCTGGTAGCCGGAGAGCTGGCCCCGAAAGTCTACATCGGTCCCAACAACGGCGAGTGGACCGATGTCGTCAACTGGGAGCCTGCGGGGCTCCCCGCGCTGACCAATGCCCTCTTCATCACCAATGCCACCGTACGGGTGGCTACCGAAGGTCTGGCCGGCTCACTGCTGCTTAATGGCGGGGCGCTGATTATCGCCGGCGCCCGCTCAACATCACAGCCCGCTTTCTGCCCGTTAGCGTTACACCTGTCAACAAGCTCTTTACCGGCGCCAGCAACGGCTCCTGGGATGAGCCGGGTAACTGGACCCCCGCCGGTGTGCCGACGCTGAACGATGCCCTCTTTATCACCAACAAAAACGTCTACGTGCCGGATGCAGCCGTGGCCGCCTCGCTCATATTGAGTGGCGGCAACCTGATCATCGGAGGTGCCGGTACTGCTGTGAAGACACAGACGGCTGCGGATGCAAGCCGCACTACACCCGTCGGCCTGTGGGTGGCCGGTGATCTCTGGCTGTCCGGCAACTGCTCCATTGGCGGTGCCGGACAGAGTTGCACCTCCTACCTGACCGTTGGCGGCGACCTGACGCTCACCGGTGGCAAGGCGTTGGCGGTCTACGCCGGACGGGCCGCAGGTCTCTGGCCCTGGCACAATGGCGGTGCGCGGGTCACAGTGGCCGGGAAGACGCTGATCGACAACAACTCCTGGCTCCTGCCTGATTGCGACGCCTGCAGCGGCCATCCTGTAGTCTTGGATCTCAATGAGGTGGAGATCGCAGCCGATAGCGGCATCGACGCCGCTGAGCGCGGTTGGTTCTACGTCAAGGCGACACCACGTCTGCCGTTGGTACCCGATTGGCACGCCTACAACGCAGGCTACTACTACCTCACCGAGGCGCTCGGGCGTGGGGCCGACTATGGTATCGGCGCCGGTCATGGCGGCAAAGGTGGCTCAGCCAGCGCCACGCGCAAACGCGGCATCGCCTACGGCTGGCCCCAGGCGCCGCTCTATCCCGGCTCTCCCAATGGCATGTATCAGGACAATCTGGGCAACTCATATCGTGGCGGCGGTGCCATTCGCCTCTTGGCCAACAAGCTTACACTGGATGGCAGCCTGATCGCCGATGCCAGCAACGACGCTAATGTAGGTGGCCCCTCCGGCGGCTCGATCTGGCTCATTATCCAAGAAGCAGAGTACGGTTCACAGGCCAAGCTCTCGGCGGTCGGCGGCAAGTGTGGTGCGAGCTACGACTCCGAAGGTGCTGGTGGCCGGGTAGCAATCGCCTTTGCGTTACAGCGTGATGCACTTGAGGCTCTGGCTCGTGACGAGACCCCAGACGGTGTCAACTTCGAACCACTCACCATCGTCGAGAACGATGTAAGCGGTGGCCGCGGCCGCCTCACCGGCACCACCTACTACTACGGCAATCCCGGCACAGCGCTCTTTACTCCCAGCACTACCGGTCCAAAAATCTTAAACGTCGTAAGTGTGCCAATCGAGGCCGGTGCCCCCACCCCACCCTACGGTCCCAACACATTTGCACACAACACTTTGGTCACCAACAGCGCTCCCCTCTACGGTGTTGCTGCCACTGACAGCCGCATTCGCTATCGTTGCCAAGGCTATACCATCGCCGACAACAGTGGCGAGATCGCCAGCGGCACCACCAACTGGGTCGCCATCCCCCTTACCCAAAACCTGACGCTCACCTGGCTTTGGGATGAACCGCAATATCTGCTCTCGGTCGCGGCCGGAGAGAATGGTACGCTGGTGCGCAATGCGGTTGCAGGCAACATCGGCGACTGGCTCGAGAGCGGCGCTGCCTTTGAGAGTGTCACGGCTCTACCTGCAGCAGGCTACGAGTTTCTCTACTGGCTGGGAGACGTCCCGTACGGCACAGCGGCAGATAATCCGCTGCAGTTTGTCGCCGATGGCAAACCCCGCACCATCACAGCCCTCTTCAGGTTGGCCGATCCACCAGCCATCCGGACCTGGAACGGCGGTACCAGCGCACCGGGAGTCTGGCACGACCCTGACAAGTGGCTGCCTGTCGGCAACATTCCCGGACCGGAGGATCATGTGGTGATCGCCAGCGGCTACTGCCACACCACCAACTACGCCAACTGCGCCTCACTGGCGATCAGCAACAGCGCCATTCTGCGGGTTGGCGCCTTCACCACAACCGGCAACCGCGCCAAGGGGGTCGAGACGACCGATCAACTTGTCTACGACCTTCTCGTCTGCGACGAGGTACGCCTCGACGTCGGCGGCGACATCGTCCTCTCACAGAGCGCTCAGCTCGGTATCGGCGGGCCGCTGCAGCCCTATGCCGCCGCCCTCGGCGCAGGTGGCAACCTGACGCTGACCGACAGCAGCCGCATGGCCGTCTATGGCGGAGCCACCAACACTCTCTTCGACTTCGCCAGCGGCACCGCCCTGGTTAAGGTCTCCGGCACCCTGCGCCTCGAAGCAGGCAACAGACTCTATCCAACCAGCGAAATCTACACCGGCGGCTCACCCCGCTTTGAAATAGGGGAGCTCTTTGTGGCCGGAGGCGCGCTCATCGATGCCGTTGCGCGCGGCTTCGGACGGGTCATCGGGCGCGATCCCGAAGTGTTGGCACCGGGGCTTGGCTACACCTACAGTCGTGGCGGCGGCTATGGCGGCTATGGCGGCAGCTACAACGCCTATTTCGGCCAAACCTACGGCTTTGCCAAGGCGCCGGTCCATCCCGGCTCCTGCAACGGTTCACACACTCTCACCTCAACCTACCGTGGTGGCGGTCTGATCCGCCTCCACGTTGCCGGCAATGCCACGATAGCTGGTGAGCTGCTCAGCGACGGTCATCAGGACAGCGGTTATGGCGCCCCCTCCGGTGGCGGCATCTGGCTGACAGCCAACCGCCTCCTCTTTGGTGAAGGTGCCAAACTCCACGCCCGGGGTGGCGAAAAAGGTTACTCTACCTCCGGTGGCGGCGGCGGACGTATCGCCGTCGGGCTCAAACTGACAGCGGCCGATCTGGAGGCGCTGGCAACCAGCGGCGAACCGCTCTCACGCGTCGACCTCCTGGATGAAGCTGCCTTTGAGTCGCGCTATCAGGCTGATGTCGATGTAAGCGCCATCAGAGGCGGCTACCCCGGTACCTTTGTCATGCTGGATGCCACGCAACACGCCACCATCCTACTCCTGCGTTGAAATCACATATCGCAGCGCTGAAAGAGCACTGTAGCCACCTGTCCTACTTCATCATGGACAAAGGGCAGCCCGTGAGCCAGATCGAGTGCCTCTCCCTGATCTGTTATGAATTGGGAGTTGGCACAGGCGAACCTGTGATGAGCCGCCAGAGCAAGAGGAGGTGGATGGGAAAGCGGCAAACAGAAAATCTGTCGCAGTTTTGGGCTAACTGAGCCACTGGCGGCTGAGGATGTTCTGCATCTGCCAGGGGTGGTTGACGTCGAGCTTCTCCGGAAAATATTTACCGCGTCCATCGAGAGGGGTCCAATCGGTATAGACGGCGGCCATTTCGCCCAGATAGGGAAGCGCCACCGCGAGGCAGGCCTCGTGATCCAGCGCTTCGGCCTCCACCACACCGCGCTCGGGGTTGGCAAGGGTCCACATGATGGCGGCCATGGCGCCGGCCACCACCTGAATGATGGTGGCGTTGGCACCCGGCAGCAGACTGCGTGCCCGCTCAATCGAAAGCTGCGAACCATACCAGTAGGCGTTGCGTTTATGCCCTGCCAGCAGGACCCCCAGCTCGTCGATACCGGAGACAATGTCATCACGCACCAGACGGTGGTTCCGTTGTGGCAGCCAGCCGTTGCCCTCCAGTTCGAGCGCCGAGAGCATCGCATCGTCGCAGGGGTGATAGACAAACATGACCGTCGGACGATAGCTGAAACCCTGCTCATCGTAGAGTGAGAGGTAGTCGGCAATTGAAAAGACTTCGTCATGTGTTACCAGCATCCCCTGAAAACCCTCGATTGAAGGCACCCAACTGCGGGCGAAGGTAGAGGCACCCGGTCGTTTGAGGTAGTAGGTGGCGGAGCCGGGACGATGCTCGTGAGCCCCCTTTAGTTTCCAGCGCTCAGCAGTGCCCCAGGCCAACTCGGCCGGTTGCATCAGCTCGTCGATACAGCCGGCGACCGACCAGGTATTGACAAACTCGCCCTGAGTTTTCGGTCGCCTGCTCGCCTGGGTATCGCGCTCCGAGACCTGAATGGTAACGATGCCGAGCTCGTGAGCCAACTCTGCCCACTCTTCACGACTGGCGGGAGCCGCCTCGCCCGTCCGCAGATCACGATCGAGATTCAACAAGGCCGCCTTGACAAAGTGCGACACAAGGCCGGGATTGGCCCCGTGATCGACTACTGCCGTGGGTCCCTTTCCGCCCAGTTCAGCCGCCAGCTCCAACATCTTGCTACGGATCACAAAGTTGGTCCGGTGCCGCATACCGATCGTGGACGCTGGCGACCTGTTTATGCTTGTAGTCGTCATCACACAACTGACTATAGGCGATTGCGGCAAAAGATGCAAACGGGTGCGCATCCACTATTGTGGATCGCACCCTATTTCGCTTATTCTCTTCCAATCAGCGCACTTTCTGCTATAGTGACCGTAATTCACTACACGGAGAAGTTATGCAGCTTGGTTTAATGCCGGGTACGCCGCCGGAAGAGATGCGGGCGTTGGGTTTTGTCGCCCTACAGCAATTTTTTGCCTCCAACAAACAGGATGATGCCGACGATCCTGGCAATGACCAGATTCGCGAAGCTCTCGGCACACCCCCGCTGGCGCTCTCCGCCATGACGGTGCATAGCGATCTCGTCAACGGCGCGGGAGTAGTCCCGGCCGATGTAGCGCGCGTGGTACGCCTGGTACGGCGCACGGCCGCCCTGCGTGGTGCCTTCGGCGATAATCCCAAGCCGATTCTGGTTTGGCACCCCTCCGGCTATCCCGCCGATGCGGAGGCCGCTGACCACGCCATCTTCGCCGGTCTGGTGACGGCACTCAAAGAGATCTGCCAGGCGGCGGTGGAGTCAGATATCTACGTGGCCGTGGAGATGACGCGTGCCGGCAGCGTCGGCAGTGCCGAAGGCTACCTGCGTCTGCGCGATCAGGTCGCCTCCCCCGCGCTCAAGGTCTGCCTCGATGCCGCCAATATCGCCCCGGATCGCACACCACTCGTCCGTTGTGTGCGCATGTTGGCAGAGGATATCGTGCTGGCCCACGGCAAAGACTCCCACTTCAACAGCGATGGCACCGTCGCCGGTTATGGCCCGGCAGGCTCCGGCAAACTCGACTACGCCACCTATATCGCAGCGCTGAAAGAGCACTGCAGCCATGTGCCCTACTTCATCCTGGAGTACTACAAGTCGCGTGACGATATGTTGCGTGCCCGTGATCTCGTGCTGCAGTATCTCTGACCGCCCCCCGGCAGCACCAGTTGACCGGGAGCTACTGCCCGACCTGCCCCAACTCACGTAGCGTCGAGCGCAAGACCTCGGCGGAGTGGTGCAGTCCGGCCAGCTCATCGTCTGTCAGTTTGGCTGTGGCGACAAGCTCAATGCCACGGGAGCCGACGATACAGGGGACACTGAGGCAGACGTCGTGCAGGCCGAAGTTGCCTTGCATCAGCGTCGAGACGGTCAACATGCTGCGTTCATTACGCAAAACAGCCCCTGCTATCCGCACCAGCGCCAAGGCGATGCCGTAGCAGGTCGAGCCTTTGTAGTCGATGATATGGTAGGCCGAGTTGCGCACCTGGCTCACAATTTCATCTTTGATCTGCTCCCAGCCGGCGCAGGTATTGCAGACGCTGCAGTAATCGGAGATCGGCAGGCCGGCCACATGCGTCATCGACCAGGCCGCAATCTCGCTGTCGCCATGCTCCCCCAGGATATAGCTGTGTACATTACGGGCGTCGACGTGGCAGTGGCGACTGAGGAGATAACGGAAGCGGGCGCTATCGAGTACCGTCCCCGAGCCGAAGATGCGGTTGGGAGGCAGGCGCGAGTGCTGCAAGGCGACGTGGGTAAGAATGTCAACCGGATTGCTGACGACGATGATGATGGCTTCCGATCTCTGCGTCATGATACCATCCATGATGCTGCGCATAATGGCAGCATTGCGCCCCAGGAGGTCACGCCGTGACTCACCGGAACGTTGCTTGGCACCCGCCGTGATGACGATCAGAGCGGCATCGGCGTAGTCCGCTTCCGTGCCTGCATGAATATGGACAGGGTGGACAAAGGGCAGCCCGTGCGCCAGATCGAGCGCCTGTCCCTGTGCCAGGTCGTGATTGACGTCGACGAGGGCAATCTCTTCGGCCAATCCTGCCTGCGCCAGGGCAAAGGCGAATGAGGCGCCGACGTCCCCGGCCCCCACGATGGCAACTTTGCGTGTCTTCGGTCTCTGCATGGTCTCTCCTTGTTAAGATTGTGGAAAGTCTAGCAGATCGCTATACGTTTGTCAACTCCAAGAGCCCGAGTCAGTGAGACGCAAGGGCAGCGCATTTCGCCGGGCCGAAGGAACCGGTACTTACACCAAAACAGCGGTATAAAAGGGCGCATGTACAGGAGTGTAAGCGTGAAGTCACTCTTACCCCCCATACCGTTTAAGGCAGCCGATTAGGTGTAAAGGTTTAAGGAGGACGTGTAAGGTACCGTGTAAGAGTCGGAGAACACTTAAACGTCACTCTTAATCGCACTCTTAAACGCCACCCTTAATCGCTTACGCTTAAACGACCGCGGCGGCAAGAGCCTGCCGCCCTCCACCCCGGCGCATGCGCCGGGGGATGCAGCTGCGGGGTGCGGGGCGGAGCGCCGTCGCCGCCGCAGCACGAAAATAAAAGTTAAACGTTGAGCGTTAAGCGTCAGAGTCTGCTTCATGCTCAAACAGCGTCTTCTCAGTCACCCAGTTCTGGATTGCGGTCTGGCAGAGGCTCCAGGCGGAGCGGTCGCAGCGGATTTTCAAGAACTTGTCATAGAGCACAAAAAAGGCTTCGAGGAAGGTCTCCAGTGCAATCATGCGCTCCTGAAAGCGTCCGATCGTATCCTTCTGCTCGCCGGGCGGCAGCTTGACGCTGCGAAAACTGAAGTCGGCATCGATCGTGGCGCTCCAGAGTTGATCGGCACGTGCCAGATGCAACTTGGCGCGCTTCAGCTTCTTGCCGCAGTGGAGCGCTGTCCCCGCCTCGCGGCTCAGGAGAGGTGTGCCCTTGCGCAAGACGGCCTCATGTGCCCCTTCGCCTTCACGGTAGAAGAGCAGCGGCCCCTCCAACATATAGCCGAACTCACCGCTGTGCGGCAGGGTAAAGACGCCCCCCTCACGCTCCCAAGCGTACCAGAGCCACGTCATAAACTCAAGCCCCAGACTGGGAAGCGGGTCGCTCTCGACGGCCGTGTCGCTGGTAAAGCTCGATGGCAAGAGGTCGGTGGCATTGACACGTTGGCGCAGCATCGCCACCATCTCCGGCGTCATGACGAGCGGCACCTGCCCGGTCGTCTCCCGGAAAAGCGGCGTAAAACGGTCGATCTGCGAGTCGGAGAGCGCCTCCACCAGCAGTCGTTCATTACGCAGATCGGCTACCAGGCCGGCACCGGTGAGCGTCGGTGGCATCCCCGGCTGCAACTGCTCCATAACGCGCTCTTTAATCTCAGCGCGCACCTTGCGGTGCAGTACCTCGACCTTGCGTGCCCGGCGTTCGATCTCCTCTTCGATACGGCAATAGGCCCGCAACAGCGGCGGCGGAACTCTCTTCTCGGCACGCAGCAACACTACGTGAATCCAGGAGCTGAAGAAGCAGTGCTCTTCGGTAATCTCACGATCGAGCAGGTGGCGTGGCGAGACCCAGCCTTGCAGCGGCTCGCGCGCCAAGGTCTCGAGTGGCGCCACCACATTGGCGGCGAACTTGTCGAGCGCGTTACGCTGTAGCGGCTCCCGCAGATGAAAGAGACGAAAAGAGATGGTACCGCTGTCAAAACTCATGCTGCACGCCTTCTACCGGCCGAAAGAGGTTAAATAATTCACTGTTTTCCCGAAACTTGAGCATCAGCAGCGCCAGCCGCCGCAACTCTGCTTGTGGTGGCAATGCTGCACCTGTGCCACCCAGACCCAGTGCCATGCCGACCACTCGCTGGCAACAGCTCTCCACTGCTGCCGGAGTGGTAACGGCTGCCAGGCTTTCGCCGACTACCCCATGCAGTGCAACATCAAGTTCTACCCACTCTTCAAACTTTTTATGGCTTACGCTGTCACCATGCAATGCCACCAAGGCTGCCAGTAGCCGGACATTGTCGCCATCGCTCATCCGCCAGTAGCTGCTCTTGCGGGCGGCCTCACGGCCCAGGCGACGCGCATCCTGCTCCAGGAGACGCAATTTGCGTCCGGCCTCTATCTCGATTTGCTGCCGCGCCGCATGTTCCCGTTTGCGCTCTTCACGTGCATCGTAGAAACACCACGCGCCATAACCCACCCCGAGCAGCGACGCCAGCAACCCCAAAAGCACCGCCACTTGTCTGACCATTGCCCAGCGGCGACGCCGCTCGATAAACTTCTCACGATCACCACTGAAGGCATCGACGTTGGCCAACTCTGAGAGGTTGTCAGCGACACTGCTACTCGCCGCCGCCGACTCACTGCCGACAGCGACAGGAGGACGCCCTTTGACGCTGAGTTGTCCCCGCCGGCGCGGCACCGTCATCACATGCCCGCAAGTGGGACAGGCGACATCCTGACCACTGAAGCTCGCGTCTATCTCCAGTTGCGTTTCACATCGGCTACAGTTAAAAACAATCTCAGCCACCACCTCTACCTCGTTTCCCGTTGTCCACTTCCCCGGCAGGCGGGGCACTGTATCTTTTCAGTTTCGTAACGTGAATTGCGGATCTGGTCTGCGCTGCGTTCAACCCGCAGTACCCGCTCCTTTTGTTGTACCCGACTATCCTGCAGTGTCACCACCGGACGTAACTCATAGTAGATTACACCACTCCCCTGACAACGCTGACACCGCATCATTTCACGCTGGCGTTCTCGCTCTGCGATGCGCTGCGCCTCCTCTTTGGCCAGCGCCAGTCTCTTTTCATGCGCTGCGACTTGCGTGAGCCACTCGCCATCGACCAACTCAAATCCCTGGGCGCGCATGGCGGCAGCGTGTTGCTCCGCGCGCCGTTTGGCCACCTCGGCAATTGGCAACCACTCCCCCTCAAAGCGTTCACGACCGGCGGCACGCTGCTTCTCCTCTTCAGCCAGACGCTGTTCGATTACCCCAAGGGTATTTGAGACACTCTGAATATTGCGGCAGAGGCTGTTGGTTGCCAAGGCTGCCTGCAACATCTCAGCGGCGGCGGCGGCCTCCTCCATCTGCAGTGCAGCGACGATTGCCACCTCCATCTGTCGTGTCTGAGATCCGGCCGCATAAGCCTCGTCAAAGGCCGCTTCAGTCAGCAAAAGACGATAGCTCTCCCCGCCCAGCTTAAAGGCGGCCTGGTTGGTGAAAAAGAACGGCCCCGCTACCTCAGCCGGATCAGAGAGCGCTGTAATCGTGGCAGAGCGGCCACGCACATCGGCCCGGTAGCGCCCCTCCAGTATCAGAGTGCCCATCCCCACCTGATAAGGGCCATGCCCCCGCTCCGACTCATCGATCAAGACAAACTGCGCAGCCTCCAGTGCCACCAGCGGCAACAGGAGCATCACAACCGCGCTCAGGCGCAACTTATGGTAGAATCGGTACATGGCGCTATTCTAAGATTTTCCACCGCTTTTGCAATGTTGAACTTTGCACCCAACTCTACGATAGACCTCACGCACGCCCATGACACAACGTTCCGCTGAGAACTGCCCGGCACGCTGCACTGCTGCCAACGCCAGCCGACGCGATTCAGCAGGATCGCCAAGCAGTCGCTCAAGCGCCGCCTGCATGGCGACATGGTCTCCCGGCTTTACCAGCAGACCACTCTCTCTATCTGCAATAATTTCAGCGGGGCCGGCATCGTCGCAGGCCACAACCGGTATCCCCAGCGACATCGCCTCGCAGACGACACGCCCGAAGGGCTCACCAGCCGCCGGGTGCAGCAGCAGATCGAAGGCCGACATCAGGGCGAGTGGCTCCTCTGTCGCCGGCAAGAGATGGACCCGGCCGGCAAACTTTACACTTCTGACCGCACCTTGCAGCTCCCTCTGATAGGCACGATTCTCTCCCAGCAAATCGCCACCGGCCATCACAAAGTGGAGTTGAGGGTGTTTTTCTATCATTCTGCCGGCTACCCGCAACAGGTCGCGATGGCCCTTCCACGGTACCAGATTAGCCATCATGCCAATCAGCGGCACCCCCGGCGGCAGGTCAAACAGTTTCCGTGCAGCCTCCTGCTGCGGCAGTCGCTCCCGCTCAGGCAGGTCGATACCGTTGTAGACGAGATGGATACGGTCATGGAGCTCTGGTGGCAGCACTGCTTGCAGGCGCTCTGCGACGCAACGTGAGATGGCGATCATGGCGTTCGACCGCCGGGCCAGCAGGCGTGTCAGTCGTGGTGGCAGCTTCAGATCACGTACATGCCAGATCAGGGCCGTTGCCGGGAGAGCCGTCGCCACCAGCAGTGCGGTCAGGCTGTTGGCATGGATGATATCGGGGGCAAACTCACCGGCAATGGTCTGCAACTGACGCCGTGCCTGCCGCAGTTGCCACCAGCCCGCCAGCGGTAGCGGCCTGCGCCAGCCGGGGCGTCGCAGCCTGACTGCCGTGATGGGGAAACAGGCCATCTTTTGCGAACGTGCCACTTCGCTGGAGAGCCAGCCGACCGGTGCCGCCATCGCCGCAACGATGGCAGCATCGTCGGCCAGACGCAAGGCCAGGTCACAGAGGCTCCGCTCACCGCCTCCCGGCACAGCCACCTGGCTGAGCCACAAGAGACGCAGGGGGTCTCCGCCTTGCCGCGCTCTCTGTTTCACAGAGCGCCGTTTCACAGAGCGCCTCCCCTCATAACTCTCCTCCGTATATTGCCAGCTCTATTTGGCGTGGCCTTGCAGCCAACCGGCGATAAAAGCGCCCTGCGCCTGGCGCACCCAGTCGTGAAAATGGACATGATCGCAGAAGATCGCCTCGCTTGGGCCGAGATTGCTGGTAAAGGTATAGAGATCGAGCAGTGGTATGCCGTGCGCCAGCATAATCGTATCGGCAGCCTGGTTGTAGGCGTCGCAATCGGCGGCAAAGCGATGAAAGGTGTTGCACCGCACGTTGTGCAACCGTTCATCGCACGGGGTGGTACGCACCCAGACCATCTGGCGGCGCATCGTGCCCGCAACCACCTCCACGATGGCCTCCAGATTTTGACGATAGGCGGCCAGCGGCACCTGCTTTGCCCCGGTTGCCGGTGTCGTCTTGATATCGTGGAGTCCGCAGTTGATCACAAGGGTATCGGCCGTAATTGCCGGCCCCTTGTCGAGGCAGTAACGCAGATAGGCCAGCACCATCGAGGAGTCGCCCCCATTGGCGCCGGCCGCCTCGTCCAGATCACGAGCCGCCTCCGCTACGCCTGCCTTGCGCGAATAGTCGATACCACTGCCATGCAGCGCCCTCTCCAGCGCCGGCCCATAGTGAATCGAGATGCTGTCACCAATTACATAGATACTCATGTCCGCAATTCTACCAACTCAGCGTAATATGGGCAAGGTACACCGCAACCAGGTAGGTAATCGGTCAGTGACAGGTGTGTGGCAGAGACGAGCGAGGAGCGTAGATGGGGAGAGAGAACAATAAGAGAAGCAAAAGAAGGGACAGAGAAACTCTTCTCTCTACCGTCGCCGCTCACATTCTCTGTCCCTTTGGCACCAAATCCTGTCAGATACATAAAGAGACTCCTTGCTGATTAGGGATCACAGATAGCCAGCTCAGCGCAACATTAACAGCGTCGCCGGATGGTCGTATTCATAACAACCGAGATCGACCAACCGTCCCACCACTCTGCGCTTGCCGGCCAGATCCAGCGCTCCTGTCATCCACGCCAGATTGTTGCCACGGTTGATGCAGGGCGAATCTGCCGCCAGGCGGTAGTCGGAGCTGCCGGGAGCGACAAAGAGCGGATCGAGATTGAGGTTGCCCGCTGCTGCTCCATTGGTTCGGTCGACCTCCTCTGCTTCGGCCTGCCTGTGCAGCCGACCGGCGCCTTGGCCGAGGTGCTGGACGACTACCACCATGGAGCGGTTGGTGCGGGAGTCAAGCCGGGGCGGCTGGTCAAGATTATCGGCACCTCGGCGTGCGACATACTGGTGGCGCCGGCCGCTGCCGAACTCGCCGAAATTCCCGGTGTTTGCGGCATCGTTCCCGGCTCAGTCGTCCCCGGCATGATCGGCCTGGAGGCGGGACAGGCGGCGGCGGGCGATATCTTCCTCTGGTTTGCCCGTCACTGTTGTCCGCCCGAGTATCTCTGCACGACGCCTTCGGTGTTACGGGGCGTCACCCTGATCTCGAAGGTGTAATGAAACAGCTTATTGCCATCCGCCGGCAGGCACGCGCCTGAACAAGGGCGAAGCTGCAATCAGGCCGTGGCCGCTACGGCCGGCGCTGCCGGCAACTCAAAATCGCAGACCAGCGGCAGGTGGTCAGAGTAGGTTACCTGCGGTAGTGCAAATGAGCGCAATTTAATGGCGGGCGAGTAGCAGACGAAGTCGAGTACGCGGTTTTGATCCCAACTGGGGTAGGTGGGCAACTGTCCCTCATTGGCCTGTTGCATGCCGGTGCTCTTGAGAAAATCATCCAGTTCGCGGGTGCCGTGCAGTGTATTGAAGTCGCCGGCGACAATGCACGGCTTGGCGGCCTGGCGCACCAGACGCCACAGGTCGACCAGTTGGCGCTGGCGCACGCCGTGGCGTAGCGAGAGGTGTACCAGAAAGATGATTACCTCATCCAGCTCCATCTCGATTACCAACCGCTTGAAGCCGCGCTCGAAGAAGTGGAATCGCTCACGTCTGATCTGGCTGCGGCTCAAGAGGGCATTGCCCTGCTTGTTGAAAACCGGCGTCTTGCTGAGCCAACCATCGGCCTTGTATTTGATCCCGAAGCTGTAGTTGTGACCCATGGCCTGCGCCAGTGCCCGCGGTTGTGAACGGTTACCGGTACGGAAAGAGCCACCATCGGTCTCAACCAGCCCCACCACATCCGGCTTCAGCTCACGGATGAAGTTGGTAATGTCGGCAAAGTGATCATCAGTACGGCGCAACATGTCCATCCAGGCGTGCCGTGTGCGCCGCCCGGTGCCATATCTGATGTTGTAGAGCAAAAATCGCATAAACCGCTATCTTACAGCAGAATACTATTTCAGTAAAGCCGAAACTTTCAACTGTTCCCTCTCCGCCGACTATGCTACTATTGAGATCACTCTTTCCGGCTCCAGAAGGTAGCATGAAGAAAATTTACATCATCACCGATCTTGAAGGCGTTACCGGCCTCTTCAAGTTCTCACAGACGCGCGACATCGGCTCGCCCGCCTTTTAGGGAGCAATGCGCCAGTTGATGCACGAGATTGCCGCCGTTGCCGAGGGGCTACGTGCTGCCGGTGCCACTGAAATCGTAGCTGTCGATGCCCATAACGGCGGCAATCACTTCATCCCGGAGTTAATGGTGGCAGGCGTACGCTACCTCACCGGCATGCCGCGTCCCGGCACTTTTCACGGACTCGACGCTGCGGCTGCGCTACAAAAATCTCGCCAGAGCTGTCACTCCGGAAACCCCCTGGTACCATGAACGGCTGATGCGGGTCGATAGCGGCCTCGACATTACCCGTGGTACCGCAACCATGGAGTCATAAGATGTACGAAATCGGACAATCAGAGATCGATGCTGTTACCAACGTGTTGCGCTCAGGCCAGCTCTTCCGCTACCGCGGTGGCGAAGGTGGCGAGGTCGACACCTGTGAAGCCAAACTGCGTCAGATGTTCGATAGCCACCATGCGCTGGTGGTCACCTCCGGTACCGGCGCCCTGATCGCCGGGCTCGTGGGGCTGGGCATCGGTCCCGGCGATGAGGTGCTCGTACCGGCCTACACCTGGCTCGCCAGCGCCGGTGCCATCCTCAGCGTCGGTGCCATCCCGGTGCTAGTCGAGATCGATGAGACTCTGACGCTCGATACGGCCGAGTTTGAGCGGATGATCGGTCCGCAGACCAAGGCTGTAATCCCGGTCCACATGGGCAGTCGCCCCTCCGATATGGATGCCATTATGGCGATCGCCCAACGCCACAACCTCTATGTCCTTGAGGATGCCTGTCAGGCGATCGGCGCCACCTACAAGGGCAAAGCGCTGGGGGCGATCGGCGACGCCGGCACCTTCAGCTTTAACCAGTTCAAGGCAATTGCCTGCGGCGAAGGCGGTGCCCTGCTTACCAACAGCCGTAAAATCTATGAGCGTGCCCTCTACTACCACGACATGGGCTGCACCTTCCGCAGCCATGCCGGCACCCTCTCCGAAGAGCCCTTTCTGGGCAACACCCTGCGGATGAATGAGCTGCTGGGAGCCATGTTGCGCGTCCAGCTTGATCGCCTTGACGACATCATGCAACGCCTGCGTGAACGCCAGGGCTGGATACTCGATGTTGTCCGGGCCCACGACGTCCCCTTCGCCATCTCACCCTCGCATGATGCCGCCGGCGATGCCGGACAGTATGCCACCTTCATCTTCAGCGACGCCAAACTGCGTGAGGCCGTCGCCACCCGTGCCTACGAACTGCAGCCGGAATGCAGTCTGGGGACCCCTATCAACAGCGGACTTCACGTCTACACCAACTGGAATGTGCTCTTGGAGCAGCAGGGCGGTTTCCATCCGGCCATCAATCCCTACCTGCGTCCCGAGAACAGCGCCTGCCGCAAGGAGTTGACGCAGGCAAGCTGTCCCCGTACGCTCGATATTCTCGCCCGCACCGCCACCCTCGGCATCAATCCCAAGATGACGCGTGAGGAGTGCGAGGCCGTGGCGGCTACGCTCTGCCGTGCCGCCCGCGAAGTGACAACCCCTTAAGCGTACTCAAGGAGCTTGCCATAGGCAGCTATGCCGCTGCGCTTCAGGCGTCGTAGCTGCCGAGGGGACGATACCAGATGTTACGGTAGGCCACGAGATCACCGTGGTCTTGCAGCTTGAGCGGCCCCGTTGCCGGATGCGGCTCGTACCCGGCCAACTTCTTGTGTTGGGTTGGCCCCTGCAGCTCCTTGCGATGATGCAATACCACGCCGTTTAAAATCACCGTGATATAGGCCGGTGTGACCAACTCATTGCCTTCAAAAGCGGGGGCCTCCCAGATGATATCGTAGGAGGACCATGCCCCCGGTTTGCGGCAGGCATTCACCAGCGGCGGAAACTGGCCATAGATCGCCCCGGTCAGACCATCGGCATAGGTGGGGTTCTCGTATGCATCCAGGACCTGCACCTCATAACGTCCCATCAGAAAGACACCGCTATTGCCGCGCCCCTGCCCCGCGCCCTTGACCACGTGCGGTGAGCGGAACTCAAGATGCAACTGACACGATCCAAACTCCGCTTTGGTCCAGATATCACCACTCTGCGGCACCACCTCCATGATACCGCCTGCCAGACGCCAGACCACGGCACCATCGCGTCCTTGCCAACCATCGAACGAGGTGCCGTCAAAGAGCACCACAGCATCCGAGGGAGGTGCCATACCGCAACCCGGCGTCACCACCGGCGGCTGCGGCCGCGTGCCATCGTGTACGCGATAAGTTGAACCGGGGATTACCGGGGTGTCGTCATAACCAAAACTTGCCATCATAACTCCTCATTAAGGCCAAGTGCCCGGCACGCAGTCCAGACACTACTCTCAATCAACAGTTCTATATATAGCCCTTTTGGTACCGGAGTTCAACCACAGAGTTGCTTGCTGCGTCTGGCAGCAAAGATAACTGTGGCCGGCATCAGGTGGAGCTGGCCGCCATGATTGGCCCAGGCACGGCTGGTATAGGGGGCTTTGACACCATCCGGCACCGCCGCCGGCTCTGCCAGATGCACCACCTCCAGACCGGCCTCCCGCAACCACTTGAACCAGGCCGAGATGGGATAGGCGCGTGCCACAGCCTCGACACGTCCGCCACGCGTGCGCACATCATCGGGCGGCTCGAAGTAGCTGCGCAGATAGAGACCCAGGCCATCCGGCTTGCCATCGAGATCGAGTCCCTCCACCCACTCACCGTTATAGAGTGGATGGACTGTACTGAAGAGCAGCGTGCCACCGGGCACCAGCCGTCCTGCCATGGCCGTAACCAACGCAGCCGGATCATTGACAAACTCAAAGGCGTGCGAGCTGTGGATCAGATGAAACTCACCCTCCAACCGTTTGGCCACCTGCTCCAGCGGGCTGCGCATAAACTTGATAGTGACCCCCTCGCGCCGGGCCAGGGCACGGGCAAAACGCAACTGCTCAACCGAGAGGTCGACCGCCGTACAGGCCAGTCCGTGGCGCGACAACCAGATCGAGTTCTGGGCCCCGCCACAGCCCAACTCAAGCGCCCGCTCTCCCGCCTGCAGCGGCGGCAACAGCTTTAGTTCGCTCTCGCCCGGCAGTTGCGGACCGTAGTGGAAATCAGCCAGTGAAATCTGCGTCTGGCGCTGATAACGCTCGGAGATTCTGTCCCAATAACGACGTTGCAGCTCAATCATGAGTTTTCCCTTTGCCAATAACCTTTTACGTTGCAATCGAACAATGCGGTCAAGTCTGTTCTTCTGATTTTCACCATTTTGACAGAGTTTTACTGTCGTCAGCCAACTATGCCATAAACAGCAGCAGTCTGTTCCACCATCTCTCCTAGGGTAAACTCTGTTACCCGCTGGCGGGCAGCCGCAGTTAAGCGCACCCGTAACTGCTCATCAGCCAAGAGTCGTTGTGTGGCAGCCGTTAAGGCGGCCAGATTGCCGGGGGGCACCAGCAGCGCCTCTCGCTCATGGCGTGCCACCTCGCCGACACCGCCAATGGCGCTGGCAACTACCGCTGTGCCGCTGGCCAGCGCCTCAAGCAGCAGGTAGGGCAGCCCCTCCCAGCGTGACGGCAGCACCACCACCCGGCTGGTCGCCAACAACCGCAACACCACGCCGTGGGGCGCAAATGGCAGCAGCGTTACGTTTGGCAGACGGGACAACCGGCGTGCGATTGCCCGGCTACCGCCCCCCATCACCGCCAGCCGCAGCGTCGGCTCCTCTGTCAGCAAACGTTCGAACAGCTCCAACACGAGGTCGATCCCCTTCTGGTGGCAGAAACGTCCGATAAAGACGACGTCATAAGAGGGTGCCGATGCCGCCGCTGCTGCAAGCGGGGTCGTGGAACCTGCAGCACCACTCTCACTGGCTGGAATCCCGTTGACAATCGTCGTTACCCTGTCGCTGCAATAGCCCAGCTCAAGCGCAAGACGGCGCTCAGCCTCAGAGACGGCGATCAGATGTGCGGTGCGTGGTATCAGGCGCCGCTCGACGTAACGATAGAGCCGGCGCAACGCTGCCCATGCCTTCATCTCGAAGGCGAAACAGTGGGGGGTGTAGATTACCGGAGGTCCCTTGGTAGCAACAGCCAACCGCGCCAGCAGACCGGCCTTGGTGCTGTGGGCGTGAATCAGGTCGGGCTTGAGACGTACGATCAGCCGCCGCAGTCGCCACCAGGCCAACAGGTCACGACAGGGTGCCGGACGGCGTACCATATCGATCTCATAGACGGCGATACCGCACTTGCGAAAGAGGACCAGATCGCGTTCAAAGTCGGGGTCACGCCGCCGCGCCACCGCCACCGCCACCCCCCACCCCGCCTGCTGCAACGCCGGCGCAAGTTCGCGCAGATGGCGGCGTGTGCCACCGATCGTCGCCTCCAGCACCTGCAACACCAGCGGCATACCTAACCACGCCTCCCTCTCACCTTGGCCAATGCGAGTCGGCCCAGTTCAAATGGCTCGTCAATCCGCAAGAGCCAGTAGGCGGCCAACAGGGTCACCGCTGCCACCCCTCCCCCCAGTGCCAGATTCGCCAGATCAAGGAGGCGTTCGCCCACCCCCAGCCCGCGCAATGGATTGCGTGCCAGATAGAGCGCTCCCCAGGTGGCGGCGGCCGCCAGCAGGGAGGCCGCCACTACACGCAGCGAGAAACCGACTGTCTTTATCAGGGGAAAGACCGGTGCGCTCTGCCGCAGCAGTTGAATCAGGGTCAGTGTCTTGAGTGTGCGCGAGAGGGCGAAACCGCCGGCAATCGCCGCCAAAACCACCCAGGTGCTGCCGCCGCCCAGACGCAGCCCCAGCCAACTGACAAGCATGCTGAAGCTGGAGAAGAGCACCCCGACCACCGTCACCGAGACCATACGCCGGTGGGCAAAGAAGGCCTGCATCGCAATTGCCTCGACCGCCGCCGCCGGCAGCGCCAAGGTGTAACAGGCTGTCGTCAGCGCCGTCCGCTGCACCGCCACCTGATCAAACTGCCCGCCACCGAAGATCAACCCCGTCAGCGGCAGCGCCAACACCGCCACCACAGCGGCAAAGGGGATAAAGATCGCCAGCAGTTGGCGTCCCACACGCGTCACCACCTCCCCCAGGCGCTTGTTGTCGGAGTGATCAACCATCTCACAGAAGAAGGGAAAGACGGCAATCGACAAGGTATAGGGCACCATCCAGTTGAGCGCATTCATCAGTTTGCGCCCCATCGAGTTGGCCTGCAGCAGCCCATCGCTCTCAATGGAGCCGAGGATATAGACGTTGTTGACCACATCGCGTATCTTGGCAAAGACGATGCCGACGATCAGTGGCAGCGCCAGCCACAACATGCGCCGGAAGGCGGGATTTGCCAGCCGCAACGAGGGGCGCAGCCAGTGGAGCTTGTCACGCAGTCCGATCAGGTGCGTCGCCAGCTTGAGGAAGCTGCCCAGCACGAGACCGGCAATCAGAATGGTGGCCGCACCGCTGCCGCCCGGCGTGGCAAAGAGCACCAGCGCCCCCATCACGGTAAACTTCCAGACGGCATTGCCGAAGGCCGCCAGGAAGAAGCGCTTGTGCCCGTTCAGGAGCGTGTAGGTGAGCGAGCCGAGCGAGAGCCCCAGCAGCGCCGGTGCCAACTGCCGCACACTCGTCACCGCCAGCCGATAGTTCTCCCCCTGGCTATCGGGGCGCCACGTCGTCAACGTCGTGGCGACCACCTCCGGGAAGGCCATCAGCAGCGCCACCGCCAACAAAAGCACGATCAGCAAGGTTGTCAGCACGACGTTGACAAAGGCCCAGGCGGCCGCCTCTCCCTCCTCATCACGGGCCGTCATAAAGACCGGCAGGAGCGCCGGCCCCAGAATCTCCTCGCCGATCAGGAAGAGACTGAAGATGCAGTTTTCAAAGGCAAAGACGTAGACAACGTCGTAGGTGGCTGGTGACAACACCTGCCCCATGACGCGTGCCTGCCACAAACTGGCCAGCTTGAAGAGCGCATGGGCGATGCTGACCGCGATACCGGCACGCAGAATACGGCTGGAGAGTGACTTGCCCGTCTCGCCCGGCTTCATTTAACTCTCCAGATCTCCAAAGGCGTATGCCCCTGGCCGAAGTGCGGCACGACACGCTCCAGCCTGTAGCGCTGCTGCAACAGGCTCTTGAACTGCTCGATCTCCTTCGCTGCCACGGGCTCCATCTCCGGCGCCGCCAGCGCCAAAGCATAGCCGCTCAACGCCACTACCGGTGCCTCGCTGCTGCTCAGCGCCTCAGATAGCAACTTGCCGTTCAAAACGCAATAGTGGTGTGCCTCGCTGTCGCTCAAGGCGGGAAAGTAGGCGAAGGGTCCCATCTCAAAGCCGGCTGGCACCCGCCGTCCCATCTCAACCGCCAAGTAGGTATCCTGCGTCAGCAACTCTGCCTCCGCCGGCACCAGCGGCAGCAACTCGCGCGCCGTCCGGCGCAACCGTGCCAGCTCCGACTCCTGCTTCTGCACCACCCAGATGCGGTCCTTGCCCAGCACCAGCCACTCTTCACAGTAGGGCGAGGCCGCCGCCGCCGCCCCGCAACCGAGCAGCAACGCCAACGCCACCAGAGCCGCCTGCCGGTCGCCCTCACGCCCCGCCGCCAGCGGCAGGTTGCGCCAGAAGGCGACCGCCACCACCACCGCCAGCAACGGCATCAGGGGTGTCTGGTAGTCGTCGTAGGGAAAGGGACTCAAGAGGTGCAGTATGAAGCCGGCCGCAAAGAGCGGCAGCAGCAGCTTGTAGAGCCACCGGCCGGACTCGCTCTCCGCCGCCTGTCGGCTCTTGCAGCGCTGCAAAAGCGGCAAGAGCGCCAACCCCACAGCCGCCAACGGCAAATGGTGTCGCAAGAGGCGCGCCAGCGAACCGGCCGCAAAGAGCAGGCCGCCACCACTGCGCGTCGTATGGAAGAAGTTGGCAAAGAGAAACTGGTCGCAGCTCTGCCACAGCGCCCCACCCAGAGTCAGTGCTAGTCCCAGGAGACCGCCCAGGCCGAAGGCCAGCCAGAGCCAGCGCACCCTGCGTATCTGCCGCAGCAGCAGTAACCCCGCCACCGGCAGCAGCACCCCCAGCGAGAGACGCGTCGCCGCTGCCAGCGCCAGCAGCAGACCGCCCGTAGCCGCAGCCGGGAGCGACCCCCGTTCCAGTGCCCGCAACAGAGCCGCCCCCCCGGCCAGGAGCAGGAGTCCTGCCAAGGCATAGGTCTTGGGGATCGTGGTAAAGTAGGCGTGGTAGAGATTGCCGGCCGTCAGCAGCCAGGCCGTGACCGCCGCTGCCCAACGCCGCCCGGGTGCCACCTGCCGCCCCGCCAGCCAGGCAGCCACCCCGGCCCCGCTCAATCCCAGCACTGCGGTCACCACCCTGCCCCCCAGCACCCCCTGCCACGACCATAACGGCGTCAGCCAGCCGTAGACCAGCGGCAGCAACGGCCCCTGTGAGAAGAAGAAGTCGCGATAGGGCAGACGCCCGGCAGCCCGCTCCAGAGCGGCATAGAGATACCACCCCTCATCCTGATTAAGCCCCCCCAACCAGAGGTTGGCGAGGTAGAGAACCAGGCCGGAAGCCACTGCAGCGACAACAACACCCCTGCGTAGCACTACTTCTCTCGTATCGCGTGACATTAAACCCGAATATAGCAGATTGTGTGCCGTAGGGGGTGAATAATCTGGCGATTGCACAAGTGGCCAAAAGATGCTATGGTTGGCCGCCGTAGACAGCTCGTCTTCCTGTCGTACCCCGACAGGAGTCACACCGACCGTTTTAAACGAAAGGACAATACCATGGCCTATGTAATCAGCGACGCCTGCACCACCTGTGGTGCCTGCAAAGAGGTCTGCCCCACTGAGGCAATCAGTGCCGGTGCCGACAAGTATGTAATTGATCCCGATACCTGCATCGATTGCGGTCTTTGCGCGGGCGAATGCCCCGTCGACGCCATTTCACCGGCGTGAGGTTGAAGCGCCTCTGAGAGAGCCATCGCCTGTCAACGACGGGCGATGGCTTTTTTTATCGGCAGCCGAGCCGTTCCAACTCGGCCAGTTGGCCGCGCCGTGCCGCGACCCAGTCGTTCTGTACAGCGGTCTCTACAGCGGGTGGCAGCAGATAGGGCGTACCGCACGCCGTGCAACAGGCCCCCTTGCCGATGGCTGCCTGACAGTGGCGACAGTGACGCGCCACCACCTCACCGCACCAGGCACAGTAGTTGCCGCCGGGTGTCGGCTGCTCCCGCGGCCACAGCAGCAGCTCGTCACCGGCCAGATACGGCACATTGGCCGGACAGTCGCTGTTGGTACAGATGGCGCGGCCGCCTCCCGCCATTACGACCGGTGTCGTCCGCTGCTCCTCAACCGGGTCGAGCTCGACCCCCAGCAGCTCCGCGATCTTGACCAGCGTCGGATGCGCCAGCGCATCGACCTTGCCCCGCTCCATCATGCTCAACGCCGACTGCTGGCAGCCTGCCTCAGCCGCCAGAGCACTCTGCGTCAGGCCGTGCGCCCGCCGTGCAGCACGCAAACGGCGGTGGAGTGGGATTAAATTGTCGGTGTCAGTGAGACTCATGGCGTAGCTGGGTAGTATCTCTGATTTGACTGGCAACATCAAGCGGGAATTTTGCGCTGACGTAATCGTAGTCGGGGTGCGATCCACAATAGTGGATGCGCACCAAGAATTCAGAAGCCAGAACCCGGCATTTGACCGCTCTCCACAAGGGTTGTGCTTCTGCACAACTGCGGCGATGCAGGAGTATCGCCCTTATCCATTCGTGGTTCTCTCCACCACGCCCATCTCATTCGCATTTGAGGGCAACAGAGGGACACTAGCGGGGACAGGCAATGTATGATTCCACCATACTGTTCTCTGTCCCTTGTTCTCAGCTCCTTGCTGTTCTCTGTCCCCTAACTCCCCTTCCGAACACGGCAGTGAAGGGTCACAGCGGCAAGGGTACTGCGGGGTTCGCCCGTGGGAGAGTAGCACGCCGCCGGAATAAATTTTAAAAAGGCCATTAACAGGGTAACGTTCCTTTTTTTGTGTGGAAATATTAAAATTAAATGGCTAGCCGCGGGCGATGGCCAGCGCCCAGACACGCCAGGCACCGGCTTGCAAGAGGCTTTTGGCAACTTCATCAAGCGTCGAGCCGGTGGTCATGATGTCGTCGATCACAAGCACGGTGCGGCCACGCAGCCAGTCGGGTTCGGCCGCTTCAAAGGCACCTCTGAGGTTGTGGCGGCGACCGCGGGCACCGAGCAGCGACTGCTTCGGTGTTCCCCAGCGGCGGCGCAGGGCGCGGGGACGACAGGCCAATTTGAGGCGCTGTGCCAGGCCGCGGGCCAACAGGGCGGCTTGGTTATAACTGCGCTGGCGTTCACGGGTAATGTGAAGCGGAACCGGCACGACCAGATCGATCTCATCCGCCTGATAGTAGACGCGGGCGGCCCCCTCCAGCAGGTCGACCAGATCGTGGCAGAGCCAGGTGGCGCCGTTGTACTTGAAGTCGTGCAGCATGCGGCGCAGGCCGCCGCTGAAGGAGGCTGCGGTACGGGCGCACTCGAAGCGCGGCGGATGGTGGCGGCAGGTGGAGCAGAGAAAGTCGTGATCCACCTCGCCCTCCGGTACATGGCCACATTTATGGCAGATGGCCTCATCGAGTGTGTGAAGCGGCAAAGTGCTGCAGCAGGACCAGCAGAGGAGGCGGCCGGGACGATCGGAGGGGAGGTTGCAGAGGGGACAGAGCGGTGGATAGAGCAGGTCGAGCGGCATCCGCCACAGATGTTTCACTCTATGCAGGGCACCTCTCTCACCCTCTGAAGCCTCAGGCTCTCTCTCTGCTGCTCTCATCGCTGCTCTCCTGCCTCTCAGCAAACCTCCGGCAAGCCGGGCCACCTTGAGTGACGCGGTCAGGGATCGCTCAGGAGCGCCCGGCGGTTCCAGGCGTCGCGGCGGTTGGCAATCAGATGGTTGATTTCAGCCCACTGCGGGACAAACTCCCGGTAGAGTGCGGCGATTTCGTCCTCTGCCGCCGGAGCCATGAGACGCACGCCGGCGGCGTCGAGGCTCTCGATCAGCGGGGCGACTTCGGCGGCGTAGAAGTCGGGGTCGCCGAGCAGCTTATCCTGCCACTGCAGGATGAAGTCGCCCTTGTTGTCACGAATCTGCTTATAGCGCTGGAAGGCGGCCGTGGCGACGGCGCGCTGGATAGCGGCGGCGGCGGCGGGCGGAAGCGTGAAGTCGAGTTCCAGGGCGCGGGCCAATTCGTGAACCGAGCCGTTGAGGGTGGCGGAGTGTTTGCCCCAGCGTTGCAGGCCGAAGCGCCAGGTGTGGCCGTCGAGTGGCAGGTTGTCGTGGAAGGCAATCCAGGGAATCAGGGTGTGGCCGATGAGGGCTTCAGCCGTGATGGCGCCATCCTTGAGGAAGTGGTCGGCGGTGAGACGGTAGCGCGGGCTGGGAGAGGCCCACTCGACACGGTGTTTGTCGGTGACATCGTAAGGCAGGGCGGCAAAGTACCATGAGTGGTAGGCAGCATTGGTGCCGGGACGGAAGAGGAGTTCGAGTCCATCACCCTTCGTTTGGCCGTCGCGGATGGCAGCGATCTCGGGAGTGTCGCAGCGGACAAAGATATGGAGGCCGCGCTCATCGCAGACGAAGTCGACGCCGGTGCGGTAGTCAGCCGGTACAGTGGGCGGTGTGGCCGTCTTGAGATGACGCTTGGCGTCGGTATCGTTGTTCATGTCGTAACCATCACCGTAAGGCACGAAGCGCTGCTCCATCTGTTCCCAGTTCTGATAGTGGGGCGAGCGGGCCCAGGCGTCGGCCGTCTTGGGGCAGTCGGGCTCCCAACGCACCTGATAGCGCTTGGCGACGACGGGGGTGAACATCTTGTCGACCACCTCACTGTGCGCCAGGCGGCTGAGGTCGTAGCGTCCGCCGCGGAAGAGGAGTTCCGAGGCGCACCGGATCACCACCATGCGCTCGGCCGCCTCGATCTCGCTGCCTGCAAAGACAAAGTCGTCAAAGCCGTCAAAACTCTGCTGGCGGTAGAGATGGAGGATGGCCTTGAGCAGGTGGCGCTGGGTGTCGTTATTCTCGTAGTGTGCGATCAGCGGCTCCAGCAGCTCGGTGACGGCCTCAAGGGTGTCGGTGTGGATGGCGAGACGCACGGCGAGAGGCATGAAGTGGTTGTCGTGCGGATAGTTTTCACGCGCCAGGGCCAGCATCTCATAGGCCCAGGGGTAGTCGCCAAAGTCGGCGGCTGTCAGGGCGATATCGTGATAGTGGCCGGCAATGCGGCGATCGGGTTTGAGACTCTCATCGGCCAGCGCCTCCTGCAGGATCGCCAGCGCCGCCAGTGCGTCCGCCTTGAACCTCTCGTAGCTGCCTTCGTCAAAAAAACCATACTGAAAGGCTCCCGGACGCTGCAGCAGCGCCAAATCCCAGGCCAGGGCATAGCGTTGGGCGGCGTTGTAGGAGGGGGTCTGCAGGGCGCGTTGCAGGAGTTGACGGGCAGTGCCGGGATCGTCGCGGTTGATGGCACGTGCAATCGGTGTGTAGTTGGGATAGCGGCTGGCATCGTCGGCCAGCTTCTCGAAATTGGCCAGCGCAGTCTCAAAGTCGCTGCGGCTGCGTTTGGCGATGGCGGCCAGGACTTGTTCACGCATCAGGTTGGCACGCTGTCCGTCGCTAAGCAGTTTGTCATGCGTAGTCGCCAACTTGGCCACCACCTCGGGGGTGTAGGGCATGAGGGCGGTAAGCACGGAAACAATGGCGTCGCCAATGCGCTGCTGCAGTAGCGCGGTTTCGCGTTCATCACTGCCGGCTGTAGCGCGGGCCACGATCTTCTCCAGGGCGTCGGTGCAGGCGGAGAAGTCGCCAAAGTCGTCCAGATAGCGGATTGCATTGGCGCCCAAAGCGGCCTCAATGTTGATCTGTTCGACTGGTGGCAGCAGCGCTGTGATCCTGGCATTCAAATAGAGTTGCCGGGCAGCCTCGTCTCCATGTCGATCTCGCTTGCTGAGGTCCAGCAGCAGGGAGCGGATGGCTGCAGGTTTTAAATGCTCTGCCTCGTCGTCCAGCAGGAGTTGCAGATAGGGCTCATGCCCCGGCTCGCCGGCGGACAAGCCTTGGTAAAGAGTGCGGCGCAAGAGGTCGATGCGCATGTTGGGCGTCAGCCGGGCTGCAGCGGTGGCATAGAAGTTGGTGTAAGCGGCAAAGGCTTGCAGCGGTCGCGCATTGTGAGTGCGGTGGATGGTGTTGACACTCTGGTTGTATTCGGCCTGTGGCAGCGGCTCAATCTCTGCCGCCACCAGCGGCAGTGTTAAGAGGCTGCCGCGCAGCAGCAGGCGGGAGGCGTTGCGGGGATGCATGGTCGTTGTCCTTCTGTTACGGTGTAAAGTGCGAGAGTTGTTGGGGTGTGACAGGTTCTGCTGCTGATTCATGATTTAGTCTCCATCATCAGTTGCTGTAGTTGCAGAATATAGCGAATCGTTTCGCTGCGGAAGGCGTCGAGATCGTCGCGTTCGCCATCCCAGTAGGCGATAAAGGCGAGGGCACGGCGGGCGGCCAGTCGCACATCGACGTCAGCCGACTGCAGCGCCTCGCCTGCTACAAGTCGCAGTTTGGTGGCGTAGCGGATGTCGTCGAGCCCTTCACGCACTCCCTCCCAGGCGAGGGTATCGAGCACGTTGTCGCTGGTGGCCTGGACCATGACGATATTGCGTAGATTCGGCTCGTAGGGGGTGGCCATGTCGTTCCAGTTGTTGCGCCACCAGCAGTAGTTGGCCGAGACATCGTAGTTCATCTTGTAGGGGAGGAGACCGTGGATACGCCGGAAGTAGTTGGGGTTTTCCGGTCCACTGTGGGGGTTGGCATACCAGCCGCAGAGGGAGTCGGGATTGGCTTCGTGAAAGAGGCGCACCAGTTCGGCGCGCTCGGGCACCGGTGCGCCGGGGATGACGATGAAATCGAGCGCAAAGAGGAGCTCGCGCCACTGGTAGCTGGAGACCATCACGCGCCCGCCGGCGGCATGGGCGGCACGCCAGGCATCACGCTCACGGCGGATCGTCTCAGGTCCCCCTTCATCGACACCGTAGGAGTAGAAAGTCATCTCCGGTGCATGCTCTCTGGTGAGGGCCACGGCAGCGGCAATTTCGGCCTCGAGCGCCGCAATACGCGCCTTCTCAGTCGCCTTGGGATTCTCCTGATCAATCGTGGCGCTGACGCTGGGAGCCCCGCTAATGTTGCACTCGGTCGAGATGCCGGCTTCACGTGCCAGGCGTAGGTCGTTGGTAAAACCGGCGGGGTTCATGACGTTGAGGTTGGGCATACCCATCGGGTTGAGGAGGTTGTGGGCCGCCAGATTTTTCAGCACCTTGGGAGCACGTGAGGCTGTGCCGTAGAGGCTGAGGAAGTACTCCTTCTCCAGATTGTAGTTGGTTCCGGGGCGTGGCAAGGCAAAGGGCAGGACCCGTACGGCCACAGGGATATGACCTGCAATCTGACCATCGGCCTCCAGGACGATGCGGCCACGGTAGAGACCGGGGGGCGTCGTCTCAGGCACATGGAGCGTGACGAAGTACTGCTTATACTCATCGCGATTGAGCACGGCCGGTTGCAGGGTGTCGGCATCGCGGATCAGTCCCTGGTTGGCCTGGTTGGCCATGGTGTAGTTGACGACCATAAAGTTGGCGCTCATCCACTGATAGTGGGTTGAGCCATCTTTGTTAAGGTAGCGGACGTAGTTGTCCTGTGTCGCGGGATCGACGCGGATCAACTCTTCATCGTTGAGCAGCAGCTCGGGGATGAGACGGCGGCCCAGGGCATCGGCAAAGTAGCCATACCAGGCGGAGCCGGCCTGATACCAGACCTTGATCAGCTTGATATCGAGCGCGGTAGCGGGGATGGTGTCGCCGCCGGCGCTCCGCAGTGGCTCGCCACGCGGCATGAAGCGATCAACCTCCTTTTGCGGTGTCACGACAAACGAGGCCGGCTCATACTCGCCCTGTGCCGCGATATATTCGAGTGTACCAAAGGGAGCGCCATCGGCAGGGTGGAGTTCCGGGGTGCGCGGGATATCGCTCAAAGGCGGCACCACGTAGTAGGCCAGATTGGCCGTACGCCAGGCCTCTGGGGCAGCCGCGCGGTCGGCGCTCAAGGCAGCCCGGTTTTGCGCTGCAGTGGCGGCTTCAATCGGATAACGTTGCCGGAACGGTTCGGCTGCCGCACCCACCAGGATGGTTGCAAGCAGCAGGGCTGGTATCATACAGAGTTTTGACAAGGTTGTATCTCCTGTGAACGGCTCCAGTCAGGAAGAGCCAAACCGATTATGGTTACCTGAATCAAAGCACGTTATGCGCCAAAAAGGTGGTTTCTCACATGTTTTTCAGAGAAAAGTTTACCAAGTCTGGCCGTGTGCTGAAACTGATCGAGTCTTATCGTGATTCGGCATCAGTGCCACGTCATCGTACTGTTGCCTCTCTTGGCAATGCGCCTTTGGATCCAAGCGACTGGGGAGAGGTTTCCAAAGCGGTTGAAGATCTCCTCTATGGTCGCGCTGAGCTCTTGCCGCGAGAGCTTAGTGAAGAACAAAGGCAATGGGTTGACCGTATCACCAGGCAGGTCGGCAGCGAGAACAAGTGGCATCCCTTTGTTTCCAACGAAGCAAAACCAGAGCTTATCGATGGGGTTTTGGCCGACAAAGTCACCCATACCGATACAGCGGAACTAGGGACAGTACTGGTTGGCTGGGAGAGTTGGAAACGTCTGGGCATGCCGGAACTATTGCATGGACTGGGCTTCAACAGATCCCAAAGCCTGAGTGCGGCCATATCGGTTATCAACAGGCTGGTTGATCCATGCAGTGAACATAGCCTGCTGGAATGGTACCGCCGTACCGGGCTTCCCGAGCTTATGGGTAATGCCCTGCGGGGGGCTGGCGATGACCGTTTTTACCGTGTCAGTGACAAACTGCTCACTCACAGCAAAGAGATTGAGCAGCATCTGCGTCAGCGCCAGATGGATCTTTTCAAGCTTGAGCGTACTGTTTTGGTCATTAGAGAGCCAACGGCCAGTGAGGGGATCATACCAGCGGTGGCGGAAGTGGTAGAGACCGGTGGCAAAGCTGTCAATTTTTAACGCTTAATTCCTAACGCCCAACTCTCAACGCTTAACTTTTATTTTCGTGCTGCGTAAGCTGTAAGCCGTAATGGCCGCAGCGGAAGCGTAAGCTGCGCCCCTGCGGCTGCGCTTCTGCGCCCACAGCTTACAACTCACAGCTCACAGCTTACAATCTCCCGGCCATGCCACCGGGGGTCATGGGGTCGGGGGTCATCAGGCGGCCTATCCCGCCGCCGTCCCGCGTCAGCCAAGGTAGGGCGCGCTCTCCGCAGCGCGCCGCAGTGCGTCAGCCACTTAAAAGTTAAGCGTTCGGCGTTAAATGTTCGGCGTTCAAAGTTAAACATTAGGCGTTGGATGTTCGGCGTTC
>CAZRGQ010000008.1:0-49076 GCA_964599645.1 uncultured Lentisphaerales bacterium
CATGACCACCCTTGACCTCTCTACACTTTATGCGGCAGATGGTACGGCGCGGTTGTCCAGGCTGGAGCGATATGTGGCAGCGGCTGTGGCCGCCGTGCCGGCGGGGAGTGATGTAACGCTCACCGGGCCGGCACCGGTTTGGCTCTATCTGCGGATAGCCCATGCCT
Organism: uncultured Lentisphaerales bacterium; assembly: GCA_964599645.1. GTDB lineage: Bacteria > Verrucomicrobiota > Kiritimatiellia > RFP12 > JAAYLN01 > JAAYLN01. Next base: position 168 of record CAZRGQ010000008.1, read on the forward strand.
TGCATGGACGTTGCCGCCAACTGCTCTACACAAGCCCCGTTTCAGGTATAGTGCCGATCTTTGATCACACCACCTGATGGGAGTGGCGGAGCAGAGAAGAGGGTGAAAGCAGCTTATCCTGCCGCAGAAGAGCTACCCTCGCACACAGTTTCACCGAGGTGCAGATGGTGGCTGATGGCGTCTCTGTAGGTGGGCCAGAGCTTTACACGCCGGGCCTGGCGCAGTGTCAGCAACTCCCGCAGAGCCAACTCCGCATGGTCGGGCTTGTTGCAGTCGGCGCTCAGATGGGCCATAAAGATCGCCTGCAGTCTTTCCGACAAGACGGCATCACAGAGCTCGGCCGCCTGATCGTTGGAGAGGTGGCCGTGCCGCCCCTGAATCCGCTGAATCAACGACCACGGCCGGCCACTGGCACGCAACATCTCGCTGTCATGATTGGTCTCGATCACGAGCACGTCGCAGTTGCGCAGATGGCGCACCACCACCGGCGTCACGGTGCCGAGGTCTGTCGCCACCCCTACCCGCCACTCTCCGTCATCGACCACATAGGCCACCGGATCGCCGGCATCATGCGGCACGCCAAAACTCTGGATATGCAGGGTGCCGACGGTAAACTCGCTGCCACTCTCAAATATCTGCCAGGGGCTCTCCAACTCCCGCTTCAATAACTGCTCAACGCTGCTGGCTGTCCCCTCGTTGGCATAGAGGGCCACCTCGGGATGCTTCTTGGCCACCTGCGGCAGAGCCCGGCAGTGGTCGATATGCTCATGAGTCAGCAGAATGGCGCTCAGATCGCCTACAGTCCGCCCGATTTCGGCCAGACGTCGCCTCAGAGTGGCCATCGTAGTTCCTGCGTCGATTAAAATCCGACTCCCGCCTGAGGCGATAAAAGTGGCATTGCCATTGCTGCCACTGTTTAAAACACAAATTTCCATGAGGAGAATCCTAGCAATTAAAGCCGCTTTCAGGCAAGCAAAACGCCAAAAAGTTAGATCACTCCAAAAAATCCGGCAGCGCTTGTGCGCAGTATCGGGATTGCTTTGCCCCGTGCCAACTGCTAAAGTAGAGCAATTTTATTCACCTTTTTCTGCCGGGATAGCATGATGAAACCGATTGGCGTAGGTATCGTGGGCTGTGGTGTGATCGCACCAACCCAAACAAGCTGCTTTCAGCAATCACCTGAGCTGGCTCAGGTCAGGTGGTGTTGTGACCTGAATGAGTCGCGGGCCGCAGCCTTGGCTGAGAAATTTACGATCGGCAAACAGACAACCGACTATCATGAGCTGTTGGCAGCGGCCGATGTCGACCTGATCTCGATCTGCACCGACCACGCCTCACACGCCGAGATCGCCTGCGCCGCCCTCAAGGCGGGCAAACATGTGCTCTGCGAAAAGGCGTTGTCACACAGCCGTGAGGGCCTCGACCGGATGCTGGCAGCCGGCAGGGAGCACCCTGAGCTGCTCTTTGCCGGCATCTTCCAACATCGCCACGAGCCCGTCACCCGGGCGTTGCGCGAGATGGTGGCCGACGGTCTGCTGGGCACGATGCTCTCGGCCGGTGTCCGCATGCGCTGCTGGCGCTCGGCTGAGTACTATCAGGCCGACAGTTGGCGCGGCACCTGGGGCTCTGAAGGCGGCTCGCTCCTGATCAATCAGGCCATCCACTATATCGACCTGTTGCAGTGGATCATGGGTGGCGTCAGTGAAGTCAGCGGCTTTTATGAAAACCGGCTGCATCAGGGGGTGATCGAGACTGAAGATACGGCTGCCATCTCGCTACGCTTCAGGTCGAATGCCCTCGGCACCATTGAGGCGACCAGCGCCAGCCACCGCCCCTGGGATCCCGTCCTGATTCTCTCCGGCAGCGAAGCCACCATCAGGATGGACAACAATGTGATCGTCTCGCTTGAGTGTCGTGATGAGAAGCTTGAAGCCGAAATCAGAGCCCGGCTTGAGGGACCCAAAACCGACGACCAGCACGCCAGCAAAAGCTACTATGGCGGCGGCCATGCCCCCCAGATACGAGATGTCCTCGAGGCTATTCATGAGGGCCGCCCGCCCTATGTAACGGCGGCCGCAGCCGCTGAGACAGTCGACCTCGTCCTGGCGGCCTATGAGGCGCAACGGACTCGCAGCACAGTAACGCTTAAGCCACGCCTCTGATCTAAATTTGCAGGAGTTGTCACACACCTCTGCCACTCTTTATGCCCAACCTCTTGCGCTTGCGGCTCAGCAGGAGCTTCGCCCTCCATTAGGTAGGGCGCGTCTCTCCGAGACCGCCGCGGACGGCTACGGAGAGCCCCCCCTACCTGTGCAAAAGGAGGTGCATGTGAAGTGGCAGCGCAAAATCTTCCGCAATTTTGAGAATCTCTCGCACTCTTGCCAATTCTCTAGCGCTGTGCTACACTAAGCAGAACTTTAACCATCCAACCATAGGCAAATTATGAGTAAACCATCCCACCAGTTGCCACTCAACCTCTCCGGGGTACTCCCCGGTACCGCCATCAAGGGGACACACCTGCCTTCGCGCACCGAAGTCGGCATCGGTGCCCTGATGCCGTGGGCCGACAAACTCTGGCTCGTCTCCTATGTGGCAGACCGCCAGGGATCGGGCGCCGGTTCGGGGCTCTACTTCCTCGACGACGACCTGACGCTTACCAAACACCCCGCTTCGGTCGTCGGCACCTTCGCCAATCGCATGATCCACAAGGAGAGCAATCAGCTCTTCATCGGCCCCCATGTGATCGATATCCACGGTCAGGTGCGCAACATTCCGGCCCTGATCGAGAAAGATATCCGTCTCACCGCCACCTGTCGCCACCTCGACGATCCGGCCAACAAGGTCTACTTCCTCGGCATGGAGGGGGAGTTTATGGAGGTCGACGTCCACACACTCGAAGTGACCATGCTGGCCGATCTCTGTCAGGAGCTGGAGTTTGACCAGCCGTTGCGTCCCCACTTCAAGGATGCCTTCAGCAACCATGGGCGCGTCGTCGTGGCCAACAACAGCTACTATGCCGAAGGCTTCCATGAAGACCGGCAGAATGGGCGCCTGGCAGAGTGGGATGGCAAAAATTGGACGATCCTCGAACGAACCCAGTTTAACACCGTGGCCGGACGCTACTCCGACTACCTCGGCGACGCCATCTACGCCTTCGGGCAGGATCGCGCCTCGGCCCTGCTCAAACTCTATCTGCCCGCCACCGGTTGGCAAACCTACCGCCTGCCCAAGGCGACCCACACCCAGGACCACGCCTGGACCACCGAGTGGCCACGTCTGCGCGAAGTCGAGAGCGAGCGTTGGCTGCTCGATGCCAGCGGCATGTTCTATGAGGTCCCCGCCATGACCTACGCCGACCGCCTCTGGGGCATCCGCCCCGTCGCCAGCCATCTGCGCATCATCGGCGACTTCTGTTCGTGGAACGGGCTGCTTGTAATGGCCGGTGACCAAACCACACCGATCGGCGATACCAACGCCTATGTCGGTCAGCCGCAGTCGAATCTCTGGTTCGGCAAGACCGACGATCTCTGGCAGTGGGGCAAACCGCAAGGCTGGGGCGGCCCCTGGTGGGATAGCAGTGTCACAGCCAACGCACCCTCCGACCCCTTCCTGATGTGCGGCTTTGAACATAAAGTGATCCACATCACAGCCGATCGCGACGTCACAGTCGATATCCAGATCGACTTCCGCGGCGATGGCAAATTCTTCAGCCACCTCAAGCTCGCTGTGCCTGCCAACAGCGCCGTCAGCCACACCTTCGCCACCGGCTTCTCGGCCCACTGGATACGCCTTGTACCGGATGCCGACTGCACCGCAACAGCTCAACTCTTCTACACCTGATGAGCAACGAGCAGCAGCCACTCTCTCCCGACGCCATTGGTCGTGAACTCGACGGCGTTGAGCTGGAGTTGCGCCAGCGCCGCCGTCGTCTCTGGCGCAATGCGCTGCTGCTCCTCTTGTTCGTGCTGCTGCTATTGTGCGCTGCACTGCCGCGCATCGCCTCGTTGCCGCAAGTGCGTACGCTCATCACTGAGGCAATCAACCTGCGCCTGGCGCCATCTGAGCTGACGGTCGATGCCTGGCGGCTGCGCTGGTTTGGCAAACAGAGCATCAATCGCCTTACCCTGAGTGGCTTTGATGCGCTGGAGCAGGCCTCCATCGAGCAGATCACCATCGAAGGTGGGCTCCTGGCGCTGCTGCCGCTCGGCAAGGTCGATCTGGGGCACGTACACCTCTCCCGGCCTGAAGTACAGTTGCGGCTCCCGGAAGCGCCCGCGGAGGCGTCTGCCCCTCACAAATCGCCTGCCCGTGAAGATCGCAGGCCGCCAGTGACCCCACCGCCCACAGCGCCGCCGCCTGCCCCGCGCCGCCTGCCCATTACCGATCTCGCCTGCCACCTGCAGCTCGACGATGGCCGTCTGACACTCCTGACTCCCTCCCGTCCCCCGCTCCACCTTACCGGAGTGCAGACCACCCTGCACCTGCCATCACTCAGGTTGCCGGCCGACTGGTCGTTGCAACTGCAACAGCCGGCAGGCGGCACTCTCACGGCCACCGGTACGGTGGCGCAACTCGCCGCACTCCTGACCCAACCTGAAACTCTGGTAGCCGAAGCCGCCATCAAGCTGCAGGCGGGCGCACTGGCGCCCTTGGCAGCGCCGCTGGCAGCCGCCGCCCAACTCTCTGCGCTGGAGGGTCTGCTCGATGGCGAAGTGGCATTGCAGGTCAAGACGCTCGACCTTGTCACCTGCCGTGCGACGTTGCAGGCCGACAAGCTGCACCTGGTACGAACCGACTCCACGCAGCCGCCGCTGCCGCCGGCACGGCTGACACTCGACCTGCAGGGCGAGCTCCGCCGGGGACGTCTCCACCTGCCACAGCTCCAGCTCAACTCCCCCTGGCTCAACGTCGGCGGCCACGCCGCTCTCGCCCTGCCTGATCCCCTGGCCAGCGACCCCGAAGGCAACGCAGCGCTGCAACTGCAGGCCGATCTCGCAGCGATACGGCGTGACTGGGGCGACCTGCTGCAACTACCGGAGTCGCTGGAGGTGACAGCGGGGCAACTGCGCGGCACGGCAGAAGTCAAACACGACAACCGTGGCATGCTGCTGCAGGCTTCACTGGTTGCAACCAATCTCCATGCGACTCATGCCGGCGAGCTGCTGGTAGCCACCCCGCCGCCACGGGCCGAACTGCAACTGCGCCGTACCTTCGGCGGTCTCTGGGAGCTGCTGCACGGCGAAGTGCAGACCTCCTTTGCCACTCTGCACGGCCAGGGCACCGCCCAACGCGGCGAGCTGGCCGGCAGGGTAGACCTCACCCGTGTCACGCGCGACCTGCGCCCCGTCATCCCCCGCCTGCCACGCATGATCGGCGCCATTGAGTTGACTGCCAATACCAGAGAGTTGGCGACCGGCGGCAGCAAGCGCCTCGAAAGCCGCATCAAGCTGTATGAAGTTGCCGTGGCCGCCGCTCCCGACACGCCCCCCTGGGTGCTCGACAGTGGCGACCTGCAGCTGGCCGCCAGCTTCACCACCCCCACGACCGGCGCGGCGTGGCAGCGCCGCCTTGACGATATCACGTTCAACTTCACCGCTCCTCCCGGCAGTCTGAAGCTGCAGTGCGACCAGGCGACCCTGCCGGGCGGAAACAGCCGCGACTGGCTATGCCGCAACGCCACCTTTGAGTCCGATTTCGATCTCGCCGCCACACGCCGCCTGTTGCGGCCTCTGTTGCAACTCCCCCCCACCCTCACCACTACCGGCCGCCTGCTGCTCAGCGGCAAAGGCGAGGTGGCAGCCGGCAGAGTCGATTGCGCAGGCGAGACTGCCATGCAGGAGCTGCTGCTCACTCTCGCCACGGCCTCCGGCGAAAAGTTGCGCCTGACCAACCGGCAGGCGGCGCCACGTCCCTTCAGCTTCACCGCCGCACTGCCTGCAGCCCCCGCCGACCTGCTGAAAAGTGCCACCGGCAAACTCTCGCTCCACCTCGCCTCACTGGAGAGCTGCGGCATCCAGACGGCTCCCGGCGACCTCCACCTCACGCTGGCCAACGGCACAGCACAACTCGCCTATGCGCCGCCGCTCAAGTCGGGCTCCATGGCATTGGCGGCCAGCCTCGACCTGACCAGCGACTCGCCACAGCTCCATCTGCCGACCAACGGTGTCGCCCTCAGCGATATCCCGCTCGAAGCCTCTCTGCTGGAGCTGTTGCGCTACCTCAATCCGCTCCTCGGCGCCAGCACGGCCCTCGGCGGCACCGCTGCGCTGCAGCTCGGCCCCGCTGCCACACCGCTTAACCGGACAGCCCTCAACCGGGCCGACTTCGATGTGGCGCTCACACTCGATGATGCTGTGCTGATGCCCACCGGTGTCCTGGCGCGTCTGCTGGCCCATACGGGTGCTGCCGACAAACCGCTGACGATCGACCATGCCCAGCTGACTGCTGCCTGTCGTAACGGTATTATTGCGATTGAACCCCACCAGGCTCTGATCCGGCGCAAATACCCGCTTATTTTCAGTGGCAACGTCAGCCTCGACCAGAATATCGCCTTCAACGTCGAGTTGCCCCTGACGAGCGACCTGGCTGGCGACAAGGCAGCCTCGCTGACTAAAACCTCCCTCAACGTGCCCGTCAACGGCACCCTCAGCCGACCGGTAGTCGATTTCGACTCCGTCGCACGCCAGATACGCGAGATTATGGCCTCCACCGCCAGGGAGAAGCTCGAAGAGCGGGCTGACAAAGTGATTGAAAAGGTCACCGACCGGATCGAAAAGCTGCGCAAGAAGATCAAATAGCCTTTTCTGATTCACAAAGGAGCCGGGAAATTCTATACTCTGGCACTTGAGGGGCAGCTTGCCCTTGTTTACTCAGGATTCACAACTCTCAGGACAAAGATGAAGATTGCAATCGGTTGCGACCATGGCGGATTTCCAGTCAAGGCAGCGGTATTGGCCGCGCTACAGAGCCACGGTGCCATAGTCGAAGATCTCGGCTGTTTCGATACCAGCTCGGTCGACTACCCCCTCTATGCCGCCGGGGTAGCGGCACGCATCGTCGATGGTCGTGCTGACAGGGGCATCCTGATCTGCACCACCGGCATCGGCATGTCGGTGGCAGCCAACCGCTTCTCCGGCATCCGGGCTGCCGTCTGCGGCTCGCCCGCGATGGCGCGCCGCGCCCGCAGCCACAACGATAGCAACCTCCTCTGCCTGGCAGGCGGCCTGATCACTTCGGAGGAGGCGGCAGCCATCACCACGGCCTGGTGCGAGACCGACTTTGTCGGCACCCAAGCGGGTGAAGAACGCCATGCCCGCCGCCTGGCACAGCTCGAAGTGGCCGGTCGTCTCAGCGAGTTTGCCACGTTGGGCCATGCCGATCCCGCCATCCATGCCACCATCGCAGCGCAGGTTTTTCAGGAAGACCATACCATCAACCTGATCGCCTCGGAGAACTACATCTCCCGGGCCGTCCGTGAAGCCCAGGGGAGCGTCCTCTCCAACAAGTATGCCGAAGGCTATCCCGGCAAGCGCTGGTACAGCGGCTGCATTCCTGTCGACCAGGCCGAGCGTCTCGCCATTGAACGCGCCTGTCAGCTCTTCGGAGCCGAACACGCCAATGTCCAGCCCCACTGCGGCAGCGCCGCCAATATGGGGGTCTACTTCGCCACTTTGCAGCCGGGCGACAAGATCCTCGCCATGAGCCTCGATCAGGGGGGACACCTCACCCACGGCAGCCCGGTCAACTTCTCCGGCCAGCTCTACCAGATCGAAGCCTACCACGTCTCGCCCGAGAGTGAGATGCTCGATTACGACGCTCTTGAGGCGCAGGCAGTCGCCTCGCAGCCCAAGATGATCGTGGCCGGCGCCAGTGCCTACTCCCGCATCCTCGATTTTCCCCGCTTCCGTGCCATCGCCGACCGCGTCGGCGCCCTCTTGCTGGTCGATATGGCCCACATCGCCGGTCTCGTAGCCGGTGGCGTCCACCCCTCTCCGGTCCCCTACGCCGACTTCGTCACCAGCACCACGCACAAGACGCTGCGTGGCCCGCGCAGCGGCCTAATCCTCTGCCGCCAACAGTATGCCCAGGCGCTCGACAAGTCGATCTTTCCCGGCATCCAGGGCGGCCCGCAACAACACACCACCGCCGCCAAGGCCGTCTGCTTCCACGAGGCCCAGGCGCCCTCCTTTGCCGACTACGCCCGCCAGATCGTCGCCAATGCCCGCACCCTGGCGGCCGGGCTCCAGACCGCCGGTTTCAAGATCGTCTCTGGCGGTACCGACAACCACCTGCTGCTGGTCAACGTAGCCGCCGCCGGTCTCACCGGCAAGGATGCTGCCGCCGCACTCGATAACGCCGGCATCATCACCAACAAGAATACGATCCCCTTCGATACCAAGAGCCCCTTTGTCACCTCCGGTGTCAGGATGGGCACGGCCGCCGTCACCACCCGCGGTATGCGCGAAGCGGAGATGCAGCAGATCGCCAAGTGGATCACCACTATTCTCAACGACATCGGAAACACCGCTCTGCAAGAGCAGGTGCGCGGCGAACTTGCCACCCTGACCAGCCGCTTCCCGGTACCGTAGGCCGGGCGTGCGCTGCCGGTGGCTGGTCAGCGCAACGCCCTTTGACACCGAAAGTAACCCGCCAGCATGAAGATTGCCGACTCCATTACCGCCTGGTTCGACCAGCAGCGCCAACAGATTCTCGACGACTACTTCGCCCTGCTCCGCTTTCCCAGTATCAGCAGCGATCCCGCCCGTCTGGTCGACGTCTCACGCTGTGCCGCCTGGCTGAAGCGCTACCTCAAGGGACTCGGTTTTAACACCGAAATCCACCTCGAAGGCGACCAACCCCTGATTCTGGCGGAACGCCCCGGTGTTGACTACGCACCGAGTGTGCTCTTCTATGGCCACTACGATGTCCAGCCGGCCGAGCCCCTGGAACTCTGGCAGACGCCACCCTTCGAGCCGACACTGATCGGTGATCGCGTCTACGCCCGCGGTGCTCAGGACAACAAGGGACAGTTCTTCGCCTTCCTCAGTGGTGTCGCCGCCACACTGGCCGGTGGAGCGCCGCTGCCAACGATCCGCCTGCTCCTCGACAGCCAGGAGGAGAGCGGCAGCCGTGCACTGCAGCAGGCCCTCCCCGCCCTGCGCCGCCGCCTCGCAGCCAACCTGCTGCTCGTCGGCGACACCGGCATGCACCCCTCGGGACGCATGGCGATCACCGCCGGTCTGCGTGGTCTCTCACACATGACCGTCCGCCTCCACGGCCCCTCGCACGACCTCCACTCCGGCACCCACGGTGGCAAGGCGCCCAACCCCGCCCTCGGCCTGGTACGCCTGCTGGCAACGCTGCATGATGGCAACGGACGCGTAGCTGTCCCCGGTTTCTACGACGGTATCGCCGCCCCGACCACCGCCGAACTGGACGCCGCCCTCGCCCTCCCCTTTGATGCCGCCGCCTACGAAGCCGAGACTGGTGTGCCGGCTGTCGGTGGTGAAGCCGCACTCCATCCGATAGAGCGCAACTCCTTCCACCCCACCATCGAGATCAACGGCCTCCACGCCGGCCATACCGCAGTCGGCACCAAGACGATTATCCCCGCCAGCGCCATGGCCAAGCTCTCAATGCGCCTCGTGCCGGGACAGTCGCCCACCACCATCCTCAAGCTGGTGAGCGACCATCTGCAGGCCCACCTCCCCGCCGGACTGCGCCTCGAGATCAGAGAGCAGCAGGCCAACGGCCCCGGCTTCCGGCTGCCGCTCACCTCGCCCATTGTCCAGATCGCCACCGAAGTGCTGACCGAACTGGGCGGTGAACCACCCCTCTTCACCTGGGATGGCGCCTCAATTCCGATCGTCTCCGAACTCTGGCACCAGACCGGCGCCGCACCGCTGCTGGTCGGCTTCGGGCGCGATGAAGACCGTATCCATGCCCCCAACGAATCCTTCTCGTTGCAGCAGTTTCAACTGATGATGCAGTTTGCCGGGATGCTCCTCACCACTCTGGCCCGACGCGACAGCGGAGGTGTACCCGACGCATGAGGTTGCCCCGCGCCAAAGCACCCCTGCCCCAAAAACCGACCCCCGGCGACGAGGTGGCCAACCTCTCCGGTACCGTTGAGGCCATCGTCTACCGCAACGAGGAGACCGGCTATACCGTCTGCACCGTCACCCCAGCCGACCGGCGCGGCGACCCCGTTACCCTCGTCGGCACCAGCGCCGCCATCTGGGTCGGCGAAGAGCTCTCTGCCGAGGGACGCTGGATACGCCACCCGCAGTTCGGCCTCCAGTTTCAAGCCGACCAGCTCACCTGCATCGCCCCCACCTCCAGCGAGGGGTTGCGCCGTTTTCTCGCCAGTGGCATGATCCGCGGCATCGGCAAAGTTCACGCCGCCCGGATCGTTAAAAAATTCGGCACCGACACACTGCGCATCATCGAGAAGGAGTCGGCGCGTCTGGAGGAGGTTGAAGGTATCGGTAAGATACGCCGCCAGCGCATCAAAGAGTCGTGGATCGAACAGCGCGGCACCCGCGAAGTGATGATCTTCCTCCAGTCGCACGGCGTCGGTACCGGCCAGGCAGCCCGCATCTTCCGCCAGTATGGCCAGGACGCCATCGCCGTTGTCAAACAGAACCCCTACCGCCTCTGCGACGACGTCTGGGGCATCGGCTTCAAGACGGCCGATGCGATTGCCATGCGCGTCGGCATCCCGCACGACTCCCCCGCCCGCGCCCGCGCCGGTCTCCTCTACCTGCTACAGTCGCAGGCCGACGAAGGCCACTGCTTCTGCAGCGATGCCGACCTCCTGCTCCACTCGCAGGAGATGCTCGATATCTCCGTCGAAATCCTGGCCGAAGCCCTCGAACTCCTCGTCAGCAGCGGTCTGGTGGTACGCGAAGAGGAGCGCATCTACCCCCGGGCGCTGCATGACGCCGAGTGGCGCGTTGCCGCCAAGCTGCTGCGTCTGATCCGCGAGCCGCTCAACCATCCGCCGATCGACACTCCCAAGGCCCTTGCCTGGGCCGAGCGCAAGATGGGACTCACGCTGGCCGATGCCCAGCGCCGCGCCCTTGAAATTGCGATCACCTCCAAAGCCGCCATCATCACCGGCGGCCCCGGCGTCGGCAAGACCACCATTATCCGTGCCTTGACGGAGGTCTTCGGGGCGCGCCGCTTTACCCTCCGTCTCGCCGCCCCTACCGGACGCGCCGCCAAGCGGATGGCCGAAGCGACCGGACGGGAGGCCCAGACGCTCCACCGCCTGCTGCGCTACCAGCCGGCCATGCACGCCTTTGAACATAATGCCGACAACCCGCTGGAAGCCGACTGCCTGATTCTCGACGAGACCTCGATGATCGATATCCGCCTCATGGATCAGTTTCTGCAGGCGGTGCCCGATACCGCCCGTGTCGTCTTCGTCGGTGATGTCGACCAGCTCCCCAGCGTCGGTCCCGGCAACGTCCTGCGCGACATGATCAGCTCCGGCACGATCCCCTGCCAGCGGCTCGACACCATCTTCCGCCAGGATGCCAGCGGCTTGATCGTACGCAACGCCCACCGCATCAACCACGGCGAACGGCTGGAGAATGGTGGACCCGACAGCGACTTCTTCTTCATCGAGACCACCGATCCCGACAAGGTGATCGAACGCCTGCGCGACCTCGTCGCCAACCGCATTCCCAAGCGCTTCAACTTCGATCCCCTCACCGAGATTCAGATACTCACCCCGATGCGCCGCAACCAGCTCGGCGCCGACAACCTCAACGCTCTGCTGCAAGCGAGCTTCAACCCCGACGGCCCCGCCCTCAAGCGTGATGGACGCTACTTCCGCCGTGGCGACCGCGTCATGCAGTTGCGCAACAACTACGACAAAGAGGTCTTCAACGGAGATATCGGTCTGATTCAGGCGGTCGATGAAGAGGAGCGGCAACTGGTTGTCGCTTACGACGGCCGCCCCGTCACCTACGAGAGCAACGAACTCGACGAGCTGGTCCACGCCTACGCCTGCACCATCCACAAGTCGCAGGGAAGCGAATATCCGGCCGTGGTTATCGTGCTGGCCACCCAGCACTTCAAGCTGCTGCAACGCAACCTGCTCTACACTGCCGTCACCCGCGGCCGCAAGCTCGTCTGTATTGTCGGCTCCTCCAAAGCCGTCTATATCGCCACCCAGAACAACGAAGTGCGCGCCCGCCGCACCACCCTCGCCCAGCGCCTGCAGGCACGCTGACAGGCTCATTTATGTATAACTGCCATCCTTCATGGGTAGAGGGGGCAAGTTGCCTTGCCGTATCCTCAAAAGCCTCAAAAAACGAAAAACGAAAAACGAAAAAAACACTTCCCGCTTTACTTTGTCCTATTTTCAGTGCTATAATCAGTACCGTAACAAGCACTCTTAGCAAAACCAACAAAGGGCACCATGACCATCATTGCAGCACAAGAGATCAAACGACGCGGCATTGGCATCGTAGATGAGCAGGCTGCCAAAGGACCTGTCTTTGTGGTAAAAAATAACAAACCACACTATGTCGTGCTGGCGTTAGACGACTATAATGCAATGCTTGAGGAGTTGGATGCAGCACGCCTTGCAGCCTCAAAAGCTGATCTTGCAGCCGGCCGCTACAACAAGGGAACGGCACAAGAGCTGATGAAACTACTGCTGAGTGAGTAGTGGCCAGGACGTCACAAAGATTTGTTTTGGTCTGGACAGAGACTTTTACGCGAACTGCCCGTAAATTTTTGCGTAAACATCCTGAACTTGCCACCACTCTTCACAACCTGTTACAACAGTTGGAAAATGATCCCCTCGCTCCACACCTGCGACTACATAACCTCTCCGGCAAGCTACAAGGGATCCAAAGCGTCAGGCTTACTTACGCCTATCGTCTACTTCTGATGCTCAAAATTGCAGCACATGAAGTAATACTCATCGATATCGGTACCCATGATGAAGTCTATTGACCCGCGCACGCTGCAGCGAACGCACCACCCCCAAAAAATTGATTACTCCTCTTGGGCCGGGTTGGCGAGCGTAGCGAGTCAACCGCCTGATCGATGGTGAAGTCGTCACCGCAGAAACCATGAGCACGGTTAAGGAAGACGAAGCTGTGGCACTGAAAGTACGCATACGCAACAGTGGTCGAATGGCTCGATGCGTTAGCCGAAAATAGGGACGCACGAAAAGCCTATGTAAGTTCACTATTGGAAAAGGCTGCTAACAAGAGTCAATTGCATGGTCCCTCGTATATCAGCTATGAAACCGCACTTGCATATTATGGCGCGATTTTTACGATTTTATCTGGTTTGTTGCAAGGTGGATCTCTTCAACCTCCACACCATAGGCGTCACGCAAGGCTCTGCGATTTACACGCTGACTTGACCGTTATGACAGACTGCCTCAACACGACTGATCCCATAGAGGGGTATGTTCACCAGCCACTCTTCTCGACGATAGTCGGACATTGAGGTACGCAATGCGACCGGCGGCGCAAAACGCTCCCGATATGAGCGCAGACTTTTGCTGCGCAGGTTCTCTTCGGCCTTTACTTCCAACGGTATCACCGCACCATTGAGCTGGCAGACAAAATCGACCTCTGCAGCCGCTCTTTCTGCCGACCAATAAGTCGGCCTGATCTCAAGCTCTGCCAGCAACTGCTGCTGCACATATTGCTCTGTCAGCGCCCCATTAAACTCTGTGAAGGCACGGTTGCCCTCTAAAAGACTCTTTACGTCAAGCCCACTCGTCGCCGCCAACAACCCTACATCCAGCATAAATAACTTGAAGTCGTTAGTTGTATAGGCAAGTAGCGGCATCCCCGGTTTGCTGATGCGTGCCACACGCTGCACCATGCCACAATCCGATAGCCACTGTAGCGCCAATTCAAACTCTTTGGCTCGCGCTCCTTCCCTGATTGCCCCATAAATAAACTTCCTATTTTCACGTGCCAATTGAGTCGGGATAGAGTGCCATACCATGCGGATTCTGGGAACGACGGCTGCAGGCGGATGCTTGGAGAAATCCTGCTCGTAAGCCATCAACAGTTGGTTCTGTATTTTTCGTGCCTGCTGGTAGTCATGTTCACCCCTGAAGGAGGCGACCACCTCGGGCATCCCCCCCAGAAAATAGTAATTGCGCAACAGGTTTATATACCTCTCGCGAAAGGTGGTGACAAGCTGCCACTCATCACTCTGCAATAGCTGTAACAGCTCCTGCTCACCCATTGCGACGAGAAATTCGGTATAACTCAAGGGATATAGATCGAGAAACTCAATTTTGCCTACAGGGAAGCTGGTGCCCTCATGCAACGCCACCCCCAGCAGCGAACCAGCGGCTACTATCGCATATTCCGGCGCCTGCTCATAAAAATATTTAAGCGACGACAACGCTTCAGGAACGGCCTGTATCTCATCAAAAACCAGAAGTGTGTCTGCGGGTGTAATCGTGGTTTTAGCCTCTATCTGCAAAGCAATCAACAGTTGCCTTATGTCAAAGTCGCCTTTGAAGAGGTCACGCATGCGTTGATTGTTTTCAAAATTGATATAGGCAACCTTGTCAAAATGCTTTTTGCCAAATTCAAGCATCAGCCATGTTTTACCAACTTGGCGCGCACCTCTCAGTAATAGCGGCTTGCGGCTACCCGACTCCCGCCATTTAATCAGTTTTTCCATCAAGTTCCGCTGCATAATCCATCTCCCGAGCTAAAACAACTCTACACAAAAACAAACGTATTATAGCAGACTAAAACAGGTTTACAAACGAATATTGCAAACAAAGATAGCAAGTGGACAGAGAATCACTGTACTGTGCCATACCAGATAGACAGAGACTACTATTTTAAGCGCGGCACCAATGGGGTGTCTATGGGTCCATGAACTTTTGATTGATCTTTAAGGGGGGCTGTGAGATGATTACAGTTCGTTTTGAGTCTAACTTCTGAGAGCTTTATTTTGGAGCAACAGCGTGGAAACAACCAGTGAAAAGAGTCTGCCGCGGATCGATCTCGAGACGCTGCGCAGTTTTATGCGTGATGCCTTGATCGGGGCCGGCGTGCCACAGAGTGATGCAGAAATCGTGGCAGAGGTGTTGATCGAGTCGGACCGGCGTGGTATCGAGTCGCACGGTATCGGCCGCTTGAAGCCGATCTATCTCGATCGTATCGATGCCGGTATCCTCAATCCGGTGACCAATCTCGAGGTGGTACGCGACTGCATGACGACGGCGGTCCTCGATGGCCATAACGGCATGGGCCACGTGGTGGGAGTGCGGGCGATGGAGATGGCAATCGAGAAGGCGGAGCGCTTCGGTATGGGGATGGTGGCCGTGCGCAACTCGACGCACTACGGCATTGCCGGCTACTACGTGACGATGGCGACCGGGCGGGGCATGATCGGCGTAACCGGCACCAATGCACGCCCCTCGATTGCCCCGACCGGCGGCGTAGAGAATATGCTGGGAACCAACCCGATGACCTTCGGTCTGCCGACCGACGAGGAGTTTCCCTTTGTGCTCGACTGTGCGACGAGTATTACCCAGCGCGGCAAGATCGAGGTCTATGGCCGGGCCGGCAAAGAGCTGCCACCGGGATGGGTCATCGATGGCGCCGGAGAGGCGCGAACCGATACGGAGCAGGTTTTGCTGGATTTAACGACCGGCAAGGCCGCCTTGACGCCACTCGGTGGTATCGGAGAGGAGATGGGGGGCTACAAGGGCTATGGTTATGCCGCCGTAGTAGAGATTTTGAGCGCCGCCCTGCAGGAGGGGTCATGGCTGAAACAGCTTAACGGCAAAGATGCGGACGGTCAGGCGATTCCCTATCCACTGGGTCACTTTTTTGTCGCCATCAACCCCGCCTTCTTCATGGGTGTTGAGAGCTTTAAACGGATTGCCGGACAGATCTGCCGCGAGCTGCGGGCCTCGCAGCGGATGCCGGGCTGGGATCGCATCTACACGGCCGGTGAGAAGGAGTGGGAGGCACGTCAGGATCGCGTAGCCCATGGCTGCCCGATACCACCGCCACTGCAGCAGGTGCTGATGACACTGCGCGAGCGCTTTAAACTGGACTATAAATTCCCCTTTGACGCCTGAAGCGATGAAGAGTAACAAAGCAGTAACCGTAGCAGAGGTACGCAAATGGTTGGAGGCAGGGCAGCGTGTAGCGCTCTATATCCGTCATGCCGAACGGCCGCCGATCGATCCCGACGATCCCACCTTCGGCATGAACCTCGACCTGACCGACAAAGGGCGTTCGAAGGCCGTGGCTCTGGGGGCGGCCCTCAAGGGGGCCGCGACCGGGGCGCGGCTCTGGGCTTCGCCGATGACACGCACACGGGCGACAGTCAGGGCCGTAGCCGAGGGTGCCGGGCTATTGGAGGGGGTCGAGGTCGCCGATGCCGGCGAGATCGGAGTCTACAACGTCTTCAGCGATCCGGTGGCGGCCTATCGACAGATGGGTGCCGTAGGAATCATGCCCTATCTGATCGACTATTTTGAGCAGGGCAAAGCCGTGGCAGCGGTACCGATTGTGGAGGCGACGGCAGGGTCGATCAACTGGATTGAACGGGTGGCGACAGCGCCGCTCAACCTCTTCGGCAGCCACGATGTGACGGTGGGAGCGGCACTGACGGGACTCGGTCTCTGCCGGGTGGACGCCGAGAAGTGGGTCCCCTTTTTAACTGGGATTGCGCTGGTGGAGTCGGCCGGCGGCTGGGAACGTCACTGGCTCCACGATCCGGAGTTTGCGCACCATCACTAGCCCTCGACCCCGACAAGCCGCCTGACAGCCGCAAGATCGTTGGCGGCGACACTCTGCCAATTGTCATTGCGGGCAGTCAAGGCACCCCGCCTCTGATAAGTGGTGAAGAGGTCGGCAGACTCCAGCAGTTGTACCACCAGCGCAGCCAGCGCATGATGGTCACCCACAGGCACAGTGGCGAGCGCCTCACCAAAAATTCTGCGGTAGACCGGCAGGTCGTAAGCTGCTACCGGCAGTCCACAGCCCATCGCTTCACAGTGTGCAATCCCCCACCCCTCCTCGTGGCTGGGTGCGAAGAGGATGCGCGCCTCTTTAATGCGGGCGAAGTGCTCCGCCGGTTCCAGCCACCCCTCTTTACGACTGGCAAAGGTGATGAGCGTGGAGAGTCCGGCCGCAGCAATCTCGGCTTCCAGCGCAGCACGGCACGACATGCCTCCCATCAGGCACAGTGTGGTGCCGGGACGCAGCCGCTGCACTTCGCGCCAGACAGGCACAATATCGAAGGCCCCCTTGTTGGGACGGACACCCACCATAACGGCATCAAAGCGCTTCTCCGGCTCCGGGACCGCCTCAATGGCAGGTAGATCAATGCCATTGCGCATATAACGTATGCGATCGGGTTCCAATCCCAGCAGTTCGAGATCCGTAGCGATCTGCTCACCGGCGTCGGTATCGTAGAGCCAGACCTGGTCGGCAAAACGGGCAATACGACGGAAGCTCCACGCCTGCATGCGCCACGTTAGCTCATTGGCCAGGCGCTTGCCAGGGCGTGCTGCAGGGTGAAGCTCACGATGGTGAATCCAGGCAATCCATCTGGTACCATGGCGCCGTTTCAAGATCAGTGCCGGTACGATATCGCAAAAGTAGTCGCTGACGGTTATAGCCACATCAGCGGGTGGCAGTCGGCGAGGCCGCAACAAAACTGACAATGTCGTAACAAGGTAAGACCACAAACGAAAAAACTTGTGCGGTTCACGGCGCAGCAAGAGCGAGGCCGGCAGCCGCGTCAGCGGTACCTGACAGCCCATGCGGCGCAACATCCTCTCCCCCCCGCCGGTGGTTACGAGATGTTGCCGGGGGGCCTGGTCGTCGTTATGCCATTCGGTCGAGACGGCGTTAAAGCGGTGTGGCGATCCGGTGATAGTCTCCCCCTCCAAACCACAGCCGTTGAGTATCCAGACAAGCCTCTGTCCAGAGATGTCGGCACTTGATTGGCCGTTTGGAGCAAGGGGCACATTTATGCAGTTGGAGGTGTCATGCATGGCTATTCGTGGTCGTTAACGGGGCCACGCAATGCCTTCTTGGCGGCATGGTGCCGCTTCTGCTCCACCAGCAGGGCGCGTTGCCGGCGTGAGCGACGACGCTTCTGACGCCGGGTCTTGGCGGCAAGCTGTTGACGGGCAGAGATTTCACCGGCAATGCGGGAGAGAAGCCGGTCGGCCAGCTCCTGCCGGGCCAGCCAGCGGTTGGTCTCGCGTGAGCGGGTGCGCTGGCATTTAACAACCAATCCGGAGGGAGGGTGTTGTAACTGGACACAGGAAGAGGTTTTGTTGATCTTCTGGCCACCGGCACCCGAACCACGGATAAAGCTCTCGCTGATCTCAGACTCCTGCAGGCCGGCCCGCACCATCAACTGTTGAATGCGGGCAATCGTCTCAGGTTTGATCGTTGCTCGGCTCATCGGCTACTCGGGCGGCTGCGGCTGGCTCCTCTTACGGCGCCTTTAACACCATGCTGCGGGCAGCGCGTGTTTCGTCGACCCGCGAAATGCGGGTCGTCTCCGGTTTGGTAGCGAAGGCGGCGGGATCGCGCCCGGCCTCGGCGGCAATCTGCAACATGGCATCGATGAAGCCGTCGAGCGTCTCTTGCGATTCGCTCTCGGTCGGTTCAATCATCAACGCCTCGGAGACCGTCAGCGGGAAGTAGATCGTGGGCGGATGGTAGCCGGCATCGATCAGAGCCTTGGCGATATCGAGCGCCCGCACACCGTGCGCCTTGGCCTGCCGGCTGGCCGAGAGCAGCACCTCGTGCATACAGATGCGGTTGTAGGGGATGTCGTAGGCCTGCTGCAGTTTGACGCGCAGGTAGTTGGCGTTGAGCACGGCGTGGTCGGTGGCACGGCGCAGGCCATCGCCCCCGAGGTACCAGATGTAGGCAGCGGCCCGCACCAGAATGGAGAAGTGTCCGTAATGGGAGGTCACCTTGCCGATCGACTGCGGACGCTCTTCGTCAAGCAGAAAGCTGCCGTCGTCGTGCCGCACCACGGCAGGCACGGGCAGGAAGGGGAGCAGCTCCCTGACCACGCCCACCGGACCGGCACCGGGACCACCTCCGCCATGCGGCGTCGAGAGGGTCTTATGTACATTGAGATGGACCACGTCAAAGCCGAGATCGCCGGGGCGGGCACGCCCCATCAGGGCGTTTAGGTTGGCACCGTCGTAGTAGAGTAGTGTCCCGTTGGCATGGGCCAGATCGGCCATCTCGCGCACATGGACTTCGAAGAGTCCCAGGGTGCTGGGACAGGTGAGCATCACGGCCGCCACCTCGGGGGTCAACTTTGCCTTGTAGTCGGTGAGATCGACGTTGCCTTCGGCGTCGGTCTTGACCGTCACCACACTATAACCGGCGCTGGCAGCGCTGGCGGGGTTGGTGCCATGGGCGGAGTCGGGGATCAAAACCTTAGTGCGGCCACCGCCATGAGCCTTGTGCCAGGCGGCGATCAGCAACATGCCGGTCAACTCGCCATTGGCGCCCGCCATCGGCTGGAGTGTAAAGCCGTCCATGCCGGTCAACTCACACAGCAGTTGCTCCGTCTGCCACAAGAGCTCCAGCGCCCCCTGCGTCAACGCAGAACCGCCGGGGAGCTGGGCCAGCAGCGGGTGGAGAGCATTGAAGCCCTCGAGTGCCGCCACCTGCTCGCAGATGCGCGGATTGTACTTCATGGTACAGGAGCCGAGCGGATAGAAGTTGGTGTCGACGCTGAAGTTCTGCTGCGAAAGGCGCGTAAAGTGGCGAATCACATCGAGTTCGCTCACCTCGGGCAGCGCTGGCGGCTCTGCGGCACAGAGCAGCGGCGGCAGCGGCAGCTCACCGGCGGCCTCGGCCGCCGTAAGGCGTGGCATGGTGATCGCACGACGACCGGCGACCGATTTATCAAAGATCAGTTGACTCACAGCAGCTCCTCCAGGGCAGCGGCAAACTCGTCGATATCGGCCGCGCTGCGCTTCTCGGTGACGGCCACCAGGAGTGAGTTTTTGAATTGGGGATAGTAGCGCTGCAGCGGTATACCGGCGGCGATATTGCGCTCCAACAGCCGGGCCACCACAGTGTCGGCGTCCAGAGGCAGTTCGAGGAGAAACTCGTTGAAGGTGGGGCTCTGATTGAGCAGGCGTACCCCCTTGAGCGCCGTCAGGCGCTGCCGGGCATAGGCCGCCTTGCGCAGACAGACTTCGGCCTGCTCGCGCAACCCCTGCCGCCCCAGCAGCGAGAGGTGGATCGTGGCCCGCAGGGCGCAGAGCGCCTGGTTGGTGCAGATGTTGGAGGTCGCCTTCTCCCGGCGGATATGTTGCTCACGTGCCTGGAGGGTCAAGACAAAGGCGCGTTGGCCGTGGCGGTCAACCGTCGCGCCGACGATCCTTCCCGGCATGCGGCGCACCAGCTTCTCGCGCACCGCGAAGAGGCCGAGCCAGGGGCCGCCAAAGGCGAGCGGCAGGCCGAGACTCTGGCCCTCGGCGGTGACGATATCGGCCCCCATCTCACCGGGACGGCGCAGCAGTCCCAATGCTACCGGGTAGGCCGAGACCAGCAGCAGGGCGCCGGCCTGGTGGGTCAGTTCGGCCACATCGCCATACTCCCCCACCCCGCCGAAGAAGTCGGGCGACTGCAGCACGACAGCGGCGACCTTGTCGTCGAGATTGGCTGCCAGCGCCGTGCGGTCGATCACTTCGCTGAGCGTGGCCGGCAGCGTGATCACTTCGATACCGAGATTGGCGGTATAGGTAGCCACCATCCGGCGGTAGAGAGGGTTGACGTTACCGGCAAGCAGCACCCGGTCGCGCCCGGTGGCGTTGACTGCGGCGATAATCGCCTCCACCAACGCCGAGCCGCCATCGTACATCGAGGCGTTGGCGGCATCGAGCCCGGTCAGGCGGCAGACCATCGTCTGAAACTCAAAGATCGCCTGCAGGGTCCCCTGTGCCACTTCGGGCTGATAGGGCGTATAGGCGGTGAAGAACTCCCCGCGCGAAGCGAGGCTATCGACTGCCGCCGGAATCGTATGGTCGTAACCGCCGCCACCGAGAAAAGAGTTGAGCCCGACCCTGTTTTTGCCGGCCAAGGCCCGCATGCGGTCGTAAACCTCCTGCTCACTCAAGCCGGCGGGCAGATCGAGGTGCGACAGACGCAGCGCAGCAGGAATATCGTGGTAGAGAGCATCGAGCGAGTCGACGCCGATGGCAGCGAGCATCGCCTGACGCTCCTGCTCCGTGTGCGGCACAAAGGGCATGAGACTACTCCTGGAGCGACTTGCAGTACTCTTCATACTGCTGCGGCGTCATCAGCTCTTCGAGCGTCGAGGCGTCGACACCGCTGATGGTGCAGAGCCAGCCATCGCTCTCAGCCGCTTCGTTGATGATCTCCGGCGCATCTGCCAACTGCTCGTTGATCGTCGCAATCGTGCCGGCAAGCGGTGCGAAGACGTCACTCGCCGCCTTGACCGACTCCACGACGCAGAAGGCGTCGCCCATCTTGAATTTGTCGCCCACTTGCGGCAGTTCGACGTAGGTGATATCGCCGAGTTCGCGCTGTGCGTAGTCTGAAATGCCGACGGTGGCGGTATCGCCCTCCAGTCGAACCCACTCATGGTCTGCGGTGAAACGGATCATCTTACTTCTCCTTCGGTATGAAAGGTTTATCGGTGACGACGGCTGCCAGGCGGTTACGGCCGGTATCGATCAACCAGGAAGTACCCGCAGCGGCAAATTCCGGTTTAACGTAGGCAAAACCGATGGCATGGCCGGCGGTAGGAGCGAATGAACCACTCGTAACACGCCCGATGGGAATGCCAGCGGCGGTCACTACCGGCTGCCCGTGGCGTGCGGTCTGGCGTCCCTCCAGAGTAAAACGCACCAGCAGCTCTTGCGGCGCGGCTGCCCGCTGCAGCAGCGCTTCGCGTCCGATAAAGGGCTCCTCTTTGCTGCAGTAGCGCATCATCCCTGCCTCGGCAGGCGAGGTCTGGCGGTCGAATTCATGACCATAGAGCGGTAGTCCGGCCTCCAGACGCAGCGTATCGCGGGACGCGAGGCCGCAAGGCGTTACGCCGGCGGCGACCAGGGCGCGCCACGCCTCACGTATCTCGCCGGTGGGGGCATAGATTTCAACACCATCCTCGCCGGTGTAGCCGGTACGGCTGACCAGCCAGGCGGCACGCTCCGGCTGCGCCGGACGCAGCCAACGGAAACGCTTCAAGGAGCCGGTATCGAGCGCCAGCACCTCTTTGAGAAGCGAGCGCGCGTCCGGGCCTTGCAGATCGATTTTAGCCAGCTTGTCGCGCAGGTCATCAACGACGCAGTCGGGGCCTTCGCAGTGCCGGCGCAGCCAGGCAACGTCCTGGGGGGCCGTGCCAGCATTGACCACGGCCAGCCATTCGCTGTCGGCGAGACGATAGACGATCAGATCGTCGAGCACGCCGGCCGTTTCGTCGAGCAGGAAACCGTAGCGGCAGGCTCCCACCGCCAGTGTGCGCAGCTCGGCGGTGAAGACGTGTGAGAGGGCTGCCAGACTCCCGGTGCCGGCGATGCGGATCGCATCCATGTGGCTGGTATCAAAGAGACCGGCTGCCGTGCGGACGGCGTTGTGCTCCGCCATCACCCCACTATACTGTAGCGGCATCTCCCAACCGGCAAAATCGACCAAGCGCGCCCCGAGCGCCACATGCTCGCCGTAGAGCGTAGTACGTAATCCCATCTCAACCTCCAACCGCCCTACAGACCAAATCCCTTGAGAAAGTCGTAACTTGAACGGAGACAGTCGAAGGCATCACGACGGCAGATATCCTGCTCGACGCAGTACCACTCCACCCCGGCGGCCTCACAGGCCGGAATCAGATGCTCCCAGTCGAGGTTGCCCTCGCCGATCGGTGCCATCACCGGCCCGTCGGGGGCGACCACCTCCTTGTCTTTGAGGTGGATTACCGGAATCCGGCCATGGCACCGCTCGACGATGCGTTGCGGATTGACGCCAGCGTGGTCGATCCAGTAGAGGTCGAGTTCCAGCTTCATCAGGTCGCAGGCCTCATCGATAAAGAGATCGAAGAGGGTTTGACGCCCCGCGCCGCTACGCTCAAATTCATAGGCATGGTTGTGATAGCCGAAGGCGATACCGGCAGCATGCAACTGCTGCAGCGTGGGGCCTGCCCCGGCGATAAATTGACGGTAACCGGCGGCGCCACCCTGACAGAATGGGTGCGGAATACCGCCGATGGCGGTAAAGTTGCAGCCGAGTGTGTGATGGAAATCGATCTCGGCTGCGGTGGCGTCGGCCAACTGCTCCCAACTGCGATGGGTGGCGATGCACTGCAGCCCGTTGGCGTCGAGCATGCGCCGCGCCTCGGCCGCCGAAACCTCAGGTGACTCACCGCTCATGCAGCCGACGGCCGAGAGCTGCACTGCCCGATAGCCGATCCGGCTCACCCGCTCCAAAGTGGCGGCAAAGTCGGCGGCACTCTTGGTGTGGTCGCGTACGGTGTAGAGCTGGGCGGCTATTTTGGTCGACATGGTCTTCTCCGGAAGTTGTGTAAAGTTGTGCCAGAGTTTAGCCCCAAACGGCCTGTGATGCAATGCCAAACGCACGCGCATACAATCGGCTTGGCATTGTCAGAGAGCTTTGTTAAGATAACGACATTGTTTGCCCTCACTCTGGGAGTTTACTTATGAAGTCTAACATTCTGAAATTTATTCTCACTGCTATCGTCATGGTATCGCTTGCCGGTCTCAAGACGCTCCGTGCCGACGAGTACGAGGATTATGCCCGCTGGTATTTCAGTCCCAGCATCGGGTTCTATATTACCGAAGGTGACGAGCCGGTCAAAGACGGCTTTATCATGAATCTGCGCCTCGGCTACGACTACAACGAGTGGTGGAGCTTTGAGGGCGGTATCCTCATCGCCCCCAAACTGAAGGAACAGTTCTCGGGAACCGGCGAGTCGCAGGTCGACAAGACCTCAAAAGAGCCCTTCTTCGGCGACACCTGGCTGCTTACCCCCTACATCGATGCGCTCTTCCACTTCAGCCGCTGGGAACGCCTCGATCCCTACCTGGCCGGCGGTATCGGCCTTATGATCTACGGCGACGACGTTCTGACCCACGACCGCCTCTGGATCTCCGGCGGACGTATCGCCGGTGCCCTGCGCGTCGGCGGCGGCCTGATGTATCACTTTAACGATGAGTGGGCCGTGCGTGCCGATGCCCGCCTCATTCTCACCAGCGACAACACCGAGTTCAACACCGTGGCCGACGTCGGTGTCGTCTGGACCTGGGGCGCCCGCGTACCGCCGGAGTTCCTCGCTGTTGACGGTCCGATCGACAGCGATGGTGACGGCCTCTCAGACGAACACGAACGCCGCATCGGCACCGATCCCTTCAACCCGGACACCGATGGTGACGGCTTGACCGACGGGGAAGAGGTGCTGACCTATGGTACCGATCCGCTCAATCCCGACAGTGACTTTGACGGTCTCAGCGACGGCGATGAGGTCAAAATCTACGGCACCGACCCGCTCAATCCCGACACTGACGGTGGTGGAGTCTATGATGGGCATGAGGTGCTGATCGACAAGACCAACCCGCTCGACCCCTCCGACGACCTGATGCTCTTTGAACTCAAGATCAACTTCGACTACGACAAGTCGGTCATCAAACCGGTCTACTTCAAGGATCTCGAGATCATCACCAAGGTGTTGACGCGCCATCCCGAAGCAACCGCCCTGATCGAGGGCCATGCCGACCAACTGCGCACCTCCAAGGCCCCCTACAACCGCCGCCTCTCGCAGCGCCGTGCCGAGGCTGTGAAACAGTATATCGCCGGCAAGGGTGTGGCTGCCAGCCGCATGCAGGCGGTAGGCTACGGCTTTGACCGCCCCAAAGCGGCCCCCAACCTGGTGACCGGCACTCCCGAAAACCGCCGTGTTGAGGTCTACATCCGCGGCGTTGATCGCTCGACGATCATACGCACCCTCAACCAGAAGTAGCATCATTTAACAGAGCCGCGCCTGGAACCTCCTGAGCGCGGCTTTTTCTTGCGCATGAAACTCCTGCAGCGCTACGTCTCCGGCAGCTTCCTGACTGCCTTCCTGCTTGGTATGCTGGTGCTCACCTTTGTACTATCGGTGGGATTGCTGGTCAAGGCAGTAGAGCTGATGGTGCGTGGGCTTACACCGGGACTGGTGCTCAAGTTTCTGCTGGTCAGTGTCCCCCAATCGTTTACCTTTACCGTTCCGGTGGCAGCCCTGACCAGTGCCCTGCTGGTCTTTGGCCGCCTCTCGACCGATGGCGAAATCAGCGCCATGAAGGCGTGCGGCATCAACCTCTGGCGCGTCATGCTGCCTATCGTCTGGACCGGTATCCTGATGTCGTTCATCTCGATCTACATCAACCACCAGATATCGCCCCAGAGCTACTTTGCGCGCCGCAGCCTCACGGCTCTGGCCAAGTCCGATGTCGGCCTGACGCTACTGCAGCCGGGTCACTTCATCCAGGAGTTCCCCGGCATGACCTTCTGGTTTGCCCGGCGCGAGGGCAAGACGCTCTACAACCTCCTCATCTTCGATCGTTCCCAAGGGAACTTCAACCGTGAAATACGGGCTGAGCGTGCCATCGTCGAGGTTGACGACGACGATCTTGTACTCGACATGTACAATGTGCGCATGGAGCCCTTCTCGGAGACCAATCCCGGCGCTGTTACTGCCGAGCGTTTCTCCCACGTGATTCCCGACGCCATGCAACTTCGGGAATATACGCCGACGGTTGCCGCCTACAACTTCGCCGAACTGCGCCAGAATATGCTGGATCTGGAAGCCGAGCAGGAGCGGCTTGCGGTCTCGACCGAACTGCTGCCGGCCGAGCAGCAGTTGGCCTGTGACGATCTCCGCAAACGTCTCTCAATGGCACGCACCGAGTACCAGCGACGCTTTGCCCTCGGCTTCGCCCCGCTCATCTTTATCCTCGTCGGCATGCCGCTCGGCATCCGCTCACAGCGTCGCGACTCCAACATCGGCATTGTCATCAGCATCGCCGTGATGGTGGTCTACTACTCCTTTCTGATCATCACCAAGACGCTGGCCAAACGCCCGCAAGTCTACCCTCACCTCCTGATCTGGCTCCCGACACTCGCCTGCATCGTCCTGGCCACAATCTTGATCCGCCGTAACCGCTGATGTGCACTGTGTGATCGCTCATCTCCAGCCCCCCATCAGCAATCCACTCCTTCAACAGCACTCGCGTCTGATGCCGTAGCTCGGCCTCGACAGGAAAACCTGAAGAGCGTATGGAAATCGCTTGATAAGGCAACGCCTGACATCATCCTTAATAACAGGGTATCGCTGTGTGATAGTGAGGGGACGGAGAACACTCACATTGAGGGTTTCGGCGCGTTAGCGTCGAATACCCTCCGATGTGTTGTTCTGCTCATACTCTGTCTTTCCAGTAGTACGGTCGCCGATTCAGGTGCGCAATGGCAATGATTAGCAGCATGCCGGACTTGACCTGAAAAATAACGCCGTAAGGGAATCAATTCACGAGGCACCGCCTCGTGTTTTTCGACATCGCGGATCAGGCTTCAGGATATTCGGATGCCCGTTGAATCGCCGAGTAAACTTCTTCGGCCATATCTAATCCAAGACCAATCTGACATTCCTCATAATAGCGAATGGCTTCACCCAATTCGGCATCAGCATCAGGATGGAAGTAGAACTTCATCGCGCATATTTCCGCTGGATATTCGCAAATACATCCTCGCCGGGAATCAACTCGACTTCCCCGCGATCAATTTCGGCAGCCTGTCTGAATCATCACCGACGCCATGGCATGCACTGGCGGTGCGAGCGATCGAACGATGCGGCATTGGTGCAGAACCACTCATGTTCAATAAGATACGCTTGCACTTTGCAACAACAAGAGACTCAGTGTATGGCCTAACAGCCAATGTGATGCTTACACATGAGAGAGCTGCACGGGAGGAACTGCTGCGTGTTTTTGAAGGCCTCGAACTGCAGAAGAGCGCGAAGTGGTGCAGTGATAACACTCCTTTGCAGAGCGCTCTTTTCACCTCGATAGCATGCTTCTATCTCGGAAGCCAGGTGGCACGGCGATGGGGACAGGAGTTTTACCCCGATATCTTTGCACGACAGACCGATAAAAAGGGCTACAGTTGGTGGAGAGCCACCTCGCTCGATCTCAAGGATCACTCCGAACTAAACGGTATGACTGCAACAGAGGCCGACATCTATACCACCTCTATGTTGCTTTTAACGCTGCCACCACCGCGCTGGCTGCCATCCTTTGATCCACTTATCAAGCCGGATATAAACGTTTATGATGGTATTGATGTTGAGATAGACTTGTAGTTGCACAAAGATGCCAGACACGCAGCAGCTCGGAGGTGCTCCAGGCTTGGGCGCCGCAGCCACGCTGCCTGTGGGGGACATCGCCATCGACAATCTCGGGCAGGTGACCGAGGCAGCCGCTTTCGAGCAGGGGCAGGGCCGAGAGGAGCAGGGCGCGGGCGGTGCTGCGGGCCGCCGGGCCGTAGACCTGCAGCAGGGCCTCGGCGTAGAGGGGGAAGGGCCAGCCCCAGGCAGTGCCGTTATGGTAGGCCGGTTTGCGGCGTGTATCCTCGTCGCCGCGGTAGTGACCCCAGTAGGGGTGGTGGGGATCGTTGAGCAGCCCGTGGCTGCCGTTGACCGGCTGCGGTATGGAGACAGGGCGGTCGGCCAGACTACGGATGGCACCGGGAACGAGGAGGGTTTCGCAGGCGCGCAGGATGGTTTGCGCCACCGGACTGCCGGTGGGGATGGCACCGAGGGTGATGGCGAGGAGCTGGTTGGGACGCAGGGCATCTTCTGCGGTGGCTGTGTGGGCCGATTGACCGGGAGCGGCACGCAGGGAGTCGGCCAGCCATCCTTGTGGCAGCACAAAGTAGCGCAGCAGTGAGGCGCGTCCCTGCTCGGCCAGTCTCTTATAGCGCGCCTCGTGCAGCTCACACCGCAGCATCTCAAGTGCGGCGAGCCAGAGGGCCTGAATCTCGACCGGATAGCCTTGGCGCGGGGTGGCCGCGGGATAGTTGGTATCCATCCAGGTGTAGTGGGAGGGGCTGAATATCAGTCCCGAGTCGTCATCCAGCACGATGCCGTTGGGTGTGCCGCGGATAATGTTGTCGACGAGTGAGAGCAGCACCTTGTAGAGTGGGCGTTCACCGCAACGCGCCTGCAGCACAGCTTCGCTGCCGAGCGCCCGGATCAGATCGTGGGTGGCCACCATGAACCAGAGGGGGGCATCGGAGGTGTCGCGGTTGCCATGATCCTCACCGCGGATCATATTGGGGATTGTGCCGTCGATTTCGAGACGACCAAACTCGCGCAGAATCTCGAGCGCCTCGCTGCTGCGTCCGGCGGCCACCAGACCACGCAGGACGATCAGCGTATCGCGTCCCCAGTCGAGAAACCAGGGGTAGCCGGCAATCACCGTCTTGAGGCTGTCGCGCCGCACGACAAAGGTATCGAGCGAGCGCAGCAGCGTCTCGGATAGTGGTAGCGTGGCGGGGGTGGCCGCTGGCGGGGCGGGACGTTTGGCGGGGGTATAGTGGTGGAAGTCGGCGGCGGTGGCCGCCACCAGGATGGCGTTGCTGCCTCCCTTGAGTTCGATGGCAAACCAGCCGGGGCTGAAGAGGTCGGTATGGTGTCCGAGGCCGCGCTCAATCTCCTCCGGATGGGGGATGGCATAGCTCCACCTAGGGTCGTGATGGAAGCGGCCGGGGGTGACGGCGAGGTGGTAGACCTCGTCGGGGCCGGGGGCAAAGCGGAAACCGTCGGGCGTGGCGCTGATGGCGGCAGGGAAGCTCTGCTCGGGGCCGCTGTAGGCCTTGGTTTTGGTGTGGAAATCGCGGGCCTCGATATCGGGGCGCAGAATCAAGGTAAGACTCTCGCCGTCAGCCAGCAGGGTCTTGCTCTCCCGTGGGGCGGCTTCACGTGTGAAGTGGAGTTCAAGGCGGTTTTTGCCTCTGATCAGGGTGGCGCTGATGGTGATGGCCACTTCACGTCCCATACCGATGGGGGTCACAAAGCGCCAGCGGACCTGGGTGCCGCCGGGATCGCTCTGGAAGGAGTAAGCGGAGGTGGCATCGAGGGCGTAGGAGTAGCCGCGATAGCGGAGCCAGGCGCGACAGCGGGTCAGGAAGACGCGGCGGTTATCTGGGAGAGCCGGGTGGGGATTGACTGCCAGCAGAGCGTCGTATTGGCTCTTGAGCGAACCCCAGGCGGCACGCACCTGCGACATGGCACCACGGCCATTGGTGAGGAGGGCATAGTCGCGATCCTGACGGATACGGGCACCATCGAGCCGGAGCTGCACCTGCGGATCGTGTTGATCAGAGAGCAGCAGGAGAGGGGCACGGTGATGGGTGGTTCCGTCGGTGCCGTAGTGTGTCAGATTGAGGGTCAGGCGACGCTGTCCGGCAACACTCTCCAACTGTGGCAGCAGTAGCGTGGCTTCACTACCGTCGGCCAGCGGCAGACTCTCATCAGCCGCTACGATCGTGCCCTTCTCATCTTCGATGGCGGCGCGGAAGTGGCTGTCGGCCCGCACCAGCAGCAGCTCGTCGGCAGGCAACAGCAGTTCGCGGCGGATGTCGCCGGGCCACTGCCAGGTAACGACCGGAGCGAAGCCTTGCCGTTGTGCCAGTTCGGCGCAGAAGGCATGGGGATCGCGCAGCAGCGCCTCTCCCAACCTGTCAGGATCAAACTGCTCCGGCAGGGTGTCGTCACCGCTGAAGTGGCGTCGCAGGCGCAGCGCCAGCAGGTTGCGGCGGCGATGCGTGATGGCGGGTGGTTCGCCTGTCGGGGCGCTCAGTGACAGGGGGGGCTCGGCCTGTGCTGCGAGGCAGAGCAGGCCGCCGGGGGGAAGCTCGACTGCGCTCGTGCCGTCTTGCTGTTCCACTGCCAC
The DNA here is from genome assembly GCA_964599645.1 of uncultured Lentisphaerales bacterium. Taxonomy (GTDB): domain Bacteria; phylum Verrucomicrobiota; class Kiritimatiellia; order RFP12; family JAAYLN01; genus JAAYLN01. The sequence continues at coordinate 30,142 of CAZRGQ010000008.1, forward strand.
CGGCTCTTGCGTCAGCAGATCGCTGAAGGTGGCACCGGCAAAATCACTGCTCTGCCACATCACGCGCTGCGGCTGCTGCAGGTCGAGATTGGCGACAATGAGAAGTTGGCTATGGCAGGCCGAGGTGCGACGGGCTGCCAGGGAGTTGCCGGGACCACGGGTGATCAGTTCAACTGTGGCGTGGCAGGTGAAGGCGGGATGGTGCGCCAGCAGCCGGTTGAGATGGGCAATCTGGTCGACCTGATTGTCGGCGGCACCCCAGTTGAGCGGCTGGCAGCCGTGGACATCGACCTTGGCGGTGGCGAACCACTCGACGCCACTGGTAATACCGAAGGCACCACTGTGCGAGAGGAGCGCAGCGAGGGTTGTGCGCAGGCGGGCATAGGTGGTGCCGCGGGCGGCGAGGCGGTTGTTATCGTGCGTCTCGGCGAAGTGGATCAGCGGCCCGATAGTCTGGGAGCGCCGGAAGGCGTCGGGCAGATAGCGCTCCAGCGCGCTGCGCTCTTCGGTCTGGAAGAGTTCGGAGTAGGCCCAGTCGAGGTTGGCAGCGGTAAGCAGTTCATCGGTGGTGGCCAGCGGACCGCCCAATCCCTCCAGGAGAAAGATCGTTTCGGGATAGGCCTGCCGCACCCGGGCAACGATGTAGCGCCAGGTCTGCGTCGGGATCATGTAGCCGGCATCGCAACGGAAGCCGTCGACCCCCTGGCGGCACCAGTAGAGAAAGACAGCAGCCAGCTCCCGGCAGAGGGCTGGGTTGTCAAAGTTGAGTTCAACGAGATCCTCCCAGACAGTGCCCCAGGCACCCGGCGACTTGAAGCTGCCATCGGGATGGCGTTCAAACCAGTCGGGGTGGTGCGTCTGCAGGGTCGAGGCCCAGCCGGTATGGTTGGCGGGCAAGTCGAGCAGAATACGGGCGCGGCGGGCATGGACGGCATCAACCAGCTCACGGAACTGCTCCAGTGGCGTGGTGCGGCGATCGAACTCGGCCAGCGCCGGATCGACGCTGTAGTAGTCGAGGCTGGCGAAGGGGCTGCCATAACGCCCCATGCGGGCGTAGGTGGTGGGGGTGGGATGGATCGGCAGTAGTTGAATCAGGCGGAAGCCGAGGGTATCGATGATGAAGTCGAGCTGGCCGATGAGGTTGCGAAAGGTGCCGGAAGGGGGGATGACGTGGTAACCGACCCGATCTAGCAACGTCGCGGCTGCATCGATGGTGGTATCGGCAGATAGCGGCTCACGAAATTGGCGCACAAAGGCGGTATAGAGAGAGTTGGCGCAGGCCGAAGCCGCCGGCAGAACCTTGATCGTCAGGTTGTCGCCTTCAGGCCACTCGGGCGTATCACTGCCTGCAGGGATAAAACAGCATTTGGCGGCGAACCAGCCCGGTTCGAGGAGCGGAAGGCGCAACTGATGGTGGCCGGGGGCAGTTTCGGTCAGTGGCAGATCGTGCCAATCGGAGGCCAGAAAGGGGCGCGCCGCTTCAGTTTGGGCAATAATCTCACGGCGACGCTCGGTGGCACGGCCCAGGTTGGTGCGCAAAAAGGCGGTGCCACGGCGGTGGCTGCCGGCCTGTAGACTGAAGGTGAGCGTATCGCCGGCAGTGACCAGCAGGGAGGTGCCGCCCGGGGGGTATTGGATCAAAGGTTGCAGTGGTACTTCCTCAGGTTACAGCGGAGATGTGAATGGCACAGGGGTGGAGAGGAGGGTGCGCGCCGCCCGGATGTCGTCGCGCACCTGTGCCACCAGTGCGGCGGCGTCGGGGAATTTGATCTCATCACGCAGGCGCGCCACGAAAGCGACATCGAGCGTGGCACCGTAGAGGTCGCCTTCGAAGTCGAGCAGATGGATCTCCAGCACCGGGGCGTCGGGGCGGGCATCGGCGAAGGTGGGACGCCAGCCGAGACTGGCGACGCCGGGAACAAAATGGTTGCCGATCCGGGTCTGGACAGCATAGACACCAATGGCAGGGAGCACCTCGGCTGACGGGTGGAGGTTGGCGGTGGCCATGCCGATGGTGCGCCCGACGCCCCGGCCGTGGACAACACTCTCCCGGATGTAGTAGTGGCGACCCAGCATGCAGGCCGCCTCGGCGACATCGCCCGACTGGATAGCGCGGCGGATACGGGTGCTGGAGATCGGGGTGTCACGATACTGCAGGGCAGGTAGGGCGGTAGTGGTGAAGCCGAACTGGTCACCGAGGCGGCTCAGGAGAGCGGGATTGCCCCGGGCATAGGCACCGAAGTGCCAGTTTGTGCCGCAGTGGATGGCGGCGATGGTGCGTGTTGGTCCGGTGAGCCACTCGATGAAGTCCTGCGGCTCCATGGCCGCCAGCTCACGGGTAAAGGGGAGGAGCAGGCAGCCGTCGATACCGCTTTTGGCGAGGAGTTCGAGGCGCAACGGCAGCGGCGAGAGGAGCGGCGGCTGGCGGCCCGGCTGCAGGATGGCAAGCGGGTGTTGGTCGAAGGTAAGCGCCCATGCCTGGCCGCCGATGCGGCGCGCCGTCTCGTTGGCGGCACGCAAAACGGCCTGGTGACCGAGGTGGACTCCATCAAAAAAACCGGTGGCGAGTGAGAGTGGCGCGGCAATCTGGTGTAGTTGCGCTACCGCTACGAGCGTCTGCATGGCATAATCAAGGGGCGACAGTCAGGACAAACATGCGCACGCCCTCGTTGTTGCGTGCCGGGAAACCACCGAGGATGACGGGGCGTCCGGGACGCACCGTGGCAACGGTATCGAGAATCGTCTTGTTGCGGCGCATAATCTTGATCGTCAGCCGCTCTGCAGTGCCGCTGCAGGTGACCTCATAGATGCGCAGGGTAGCTTTGGCCTCATCAGCCGGGAGGTTGACAGTAGCGGTAGCATCGAGGAGGTAGCCCTTGAAGGCGAGGGTCTTCTGCAGGGTGGTGGCAATGTCGTTGAGCTCATGCGGGGTCTCTTCAACCTCATGGCAGCCGCGGATCATGCGGATATTGAGCGTTTCGGCGGCCAGTGGTTGCAGCCAGGCCAGCGCGATCAGCAGTGGTAGCAGTTTTAGATTCACTTGTGACTCTCCTCGGCAACAGGTGCCTCTTCGGTGGCGAGGGGCTCCTCTTCGGGTTCCAGGTCGTTGATCCAGAGAATAGTGGTCTGGCTGGCCTCATCCTGCCACAACATAATAGAGCTATGTTCACCGGTGACAGTGTAGGAGTGGATGGCAAAATCGGCCTGCAGTGAGGTGGGCTCCAGGAAGATGAACCAGGCGGCGACCACGATGGCAGCCGCAGCCAGCGAAGTGAGGCTGCTGGCGAGCCAGAGCCTGCCGGCGGCCGGACGCAGTCGTGAGGGTGGCGGCTGCGGATAGAGGTGACGCCGGGCCTCAAAATCGCGCCAGAAGGTGTCGCTGTCGCTGGTGGCAGCCACCTTGCGGCGCGCCAACTCAGCGGCAACTTCGTTCCATTTTGGCCGTCTCTGCATCATCTCAGACTCCATCCTCTTGTTGTGGCACTACTCCCACTATCTGGCGTAACTTGCGCCTCCCGTTAAACAGCCGCGACATGACCGTGCCAATCGGTACCCCGGCGGCAGCGGCGATCTCGCGATAGCTGAGGCCATCGCTGTAGCGCAACAGCAAGATCAGGCGCTGTTCATCCGGCAGTTGTGCCAAGGCATGGTCGAGCCGCTGACGCAGCTCAGCCCCTTCGAGCTGACTGGCGGGATGGGGCGTAGTCTCATCCGGCAGCCGCTCAATAGGACTCTGACCATCTTCATCGGGAGTCGGCAGCAGCTCGCGCCGCCGCTGCCGCTTGCGCAGCATGTCGATGGCACAGTTGTGGGCGATGCGATAGAGCCACGACTTGAGCGAAGAGCGACCATCAAAGCGCCCGATCGCCTGCCAGGCGCGCAGATAGGTCTCCATCACCACGTCATCAGCGTCACTCTCACCGACCAACCGGAAGGCGACAGCGTAGACCGTGCCCCGCAGGCTTTCAAAAGCCGCTGCAAAGGCCTCGGCATCGCCGTTGCGAGCCCGTTTCAGCCAATCGGCAGACAACTGTTCCATGGTGTAGACGCTGCCAGCGCTTCAATTATTCATTTTTTGGGGAAACTTTTCGCCGCTCCCTTGCCACGGTGGGGTGGACGTGGTCCACGTGGCTGGAAACGTGCGCCACCGCCCTCGTCGCGTCCATACGGTTTACCCTTGCGGGGATAGGGGCCGCCTTGGGCAGCGGGACCGCGACGCGGCGGTCCGTAAGGGCGTGCGTGTGGTGGACGTCGGGGTGGTTGGCGGGCAGCGGCACCCGCTGCTGCCTCGCGAATTTTAACCGGATTGCCGTCGAGCTCAGCGCTGCGCATCTTGAAGCGCACATCTGAGGCGACTTCGTTGGCCACTTCAAAGAGAGTACTCCAGGGGGTCATCCTGATAGCGCCGATCTGCCGTGATTCGACCTGGCCATATTCGCAGACAAGGCGCACGATCGCCCCTTCGTTGATACCGTTACTGCGCCCGACGTTCAACTCAAAGGTCTGCATGCGGCTATCGGCCTGCGGAGTGCCGCGAGGTGTATCACGCCGCTCAAAGTGGCGTTCACGCTCACGGGGTGGTGCGCCGCGATCGGCATTGAGGTTCTGGCTGGTGAGGTGTGCGCCACCGAGGCGCTTCAGCTCACTGGCGATCAGGTGCCGGATCAGCTTTTCACGATCCAGCTCGGAGAACTCAGCCTCGACGAGGGGGTAGAGGAAGTCGATCATCTCCTCATCGCCTGTGGCTGCGACAAACTCCTGTGCCATGGCGACCATCCGCTTGTGGCAGACGGCCAGCCCGTCGGGCACCTGCTGCTCGCTGAAGGTGAGCTTGAGGCGACGCTCGATCTGGCGCAGGCGATAGCGCTCGGCCGGCGTGGCAAAGACGAAGGAGAAACCCGACTTGCCGGCACGGGCGGTGCGCCCGCTGCGGTGGGTATAGACGTCGATGTCGTCGGGGAGCTGGTAGTGGATAATGTGGGTGATATCGTCGACGTCGATACCGCGGGCGGCGACGTCGGTGGCGATCAGGAGGCGTACCTGATGCCGCCGAAAACGCCCCATCACCTGGTCGCGCTGCGCCTGGGTAAGGTCGCCGTGCAGCGGTTCGGCGTCGTAGCCATCGCGGGCCAGCTTTTCGGCCAACTCCTGCGTATCGCGCCGGGTGCGGCAGAAGATCAGGCCGAAGATATCGGGCGTCATGTCGATCAGGCGGCGCAGGGCGGCATAGCGCTGCGGCTGGTTGACGATAAAGGAGACGTGTTCGATATTGGCAGCCGCCTGATTACGACTGCCGATGGTGATCTCAACCGGCTCTTTCAGGTGGCGCTTGGCAATTTCGGCGACTTCACGCCCCATGGTAGCCGAGAACATCCAGGTCTGGCGCTCTGCGGGGAGGGTCTTGAGAATCTGGTCGAGATCCTCCTGGAATCCCATGTCGAGCATCTCGTCGGCCTCATCGAGCACCGAGACAGCGACGTGTTCGAAGTCGATAACACCACGCTGGATGAGATCGAGCAGACGTCCCGGCGTGGCGACGATAACTTGGGCGCCACGGCGCAGCTCATTCACCTGATATGAGATGCTGGCGCCGCCATAGACGGCCAGAATACGGGCGCCGGCCAGGTGTTTAGCAAACTGGCGCAGCTCCTGAACGATCTGTATACAGAGCTCGCGGGTCGGGCAGAGGATGATCCCCTGCGGCGCCTTGAGTTCCGGGTCGAGACGGTTTAGCAGCGGCAACCCGAAGGCACCGGTCTTGCCGGTGCCGGTCTGTGCCAGCCCGATCAGATCGGTTGCCTGTGAAGTGAGAATGGGGATCGCCTCTTGCTGGATCGGCATGGGGGTGGTGAAGCCCATCTCGGTTACGGCCTGCTGCAACTCATCGCGCAGGCCCAATTGTGTGAAGGTCATCTGGTACTTTCGTTGTGTGTTAATCGTTGATTGTACCATTTTTTATCGTTATTGACGAGGAAGGATTCTCTATCTCAAAATTGCGAGCGCTTCTTATGTTTCCGCTTATGCATGCGCTTTCTCTTGCTCCGGCGGCCTATCACAGGTTCGCCCTTGTGAAACAACCATCAATGGAGACCAGATGGCGCACCCCCAAGAAAACCATCGGGTGCGATCCACAATAGTGGATGCGCACCCGGAATTCAGAAGCCAGAATCCGGCACTCAGAATCTACTTTTTCTTGTGCTCACATGACGAAGACAAGAAATTTCGGGCATGAAATGGCAGCTAAACTGTGGCCACACAACTGCTGGATACTGCCTCCCGGCTACTGAATAGAGTGCGATTCAACCAAGTTGAATCGCACCACCCAAAACCAGCCACGCCACTCTTTTTGGATTGCAACTTGTATCTTTTAAGCCTACATTATCTTCTTTTCCCACGCTGGATGTTGGCAAGCGACTCGTTATAATAGCCTGCCACCTTCTGCGCCACCGCCAAGTCTGCACCACCGCGCTAAAGTAAGACTATGTCGCACAACTTCTCATTCTGGAACGATGCCAACAGCCCGCTGCACCCTGCCAGCGCGCCCGACTTTCTGCCACTGCCACAACTGCAGGAGCTGCAGTTGCACCGCCTGCAGGTGACGGTTAAACGTGCCTACCAGAACGTGCCCCACTACCGCCACAAGATGGAGGAGCTGGCCGTCACCCCGGAAGATATCGGCTCACTGGCCGATATTGCCCGCCTGCCCTTCACCATCAAACGCGACCTGCGGGACACCTATCCCTATGGACTCTGCGCCAGCCCCCTCTCCGATATCGTCCGCCTCCACGCCTCCAGCGGCACCACCGGCAAGCCGATCGTCGTCGCTTACACTGAGAACGACATCACCGTCTGGCGTCAGGTGATCGTCCGCGCCCTCGCGGCCGCCGGTATCCACCGCGGCGATGTGCTCCAGAACGCCTACGGCTACGGACTCTTCACCGGCGGCCTCGGCCTCCACTACGGCGCTGAAGTGCTCGGTTGCACTGTGATCCCCATCTCCGGCGGCAACACCGAACGCCAGCTCATGCTGATGCGCGACCTCGGCGTCACCGCCATCTCCTGCACCCCGAGCTACTTTCTCCACCTCATCGATGCCGCCACCAAGGCCGGTATCAACTTTAAAGAGGAGTTCAAGGTGCGCGTCGGCATCTTCGGTGCCGAGCCCTGGACCGAAGAGATGCGCCAGCGCATTGAAGCTCTCTCCGGTATCCACGCCTCCGACATCTACGGCCTCTCCGAGATCGTCGGCCCCGGCGTCGCCGGCGAGTGCATCCACCAATGCGGTCTCCACATCTTTGAAGACCATTTCTATCCCGAGATCATCGACCCCGAGACGCTGGAGGTGCTGCCTGATGGCGCCATCGGCGAATTGGTGCTCACCACCCTCAGCAAAGAGGCGATGCCGATGATCCGCTATCGCACACGCGACCTCTCGCAACTGGTCGCCGAGCCCTGCCCCTGCGGTCGTACCATCCGGCGCCTTAACCGCATCAACGCCCGCTCCGACGACATGCTCATCATCCGCGGCGTCAACCTCTTCCCCTCACAGATCGAAGCCGCCCTCCTCTCTACCGCCCTCGTCAGTCCCCACTATATGATCGTCGTCGACCGCCAGGGCAACCTCGATACCCTTGAGGTACAGATTGAGATGACAGCCGAAAACTTCTCCGACGACATCCGCACGCTGGAGAAGCTCCACCGCCAGATCAGTGCCGCCGTCTTTGAAGTCACCGGTATCCACGCCACCATCTCACTCGTCAAACCAAACAGCCTGCCCCGCAGCGAAGGCAAACTCAACCGCGTCCGCGATCTGCGGCGCTAATGCCTTCGCGGTTCCCCCACCCCGCCTCCGTGCCTCCGCAAGAGCTTCTCTACAGCGCAAGACACTCATAAAAGATAGCAAGGGGGCGAGAATGTGCAGCGACGTTATCCCCGAACGCTGTACCACCTGCATTGAAAAAAATAGTTTTTGCTGTTGACAAACCGCAGGTAATTAAGTATCGTAAAACCAATTTAAGGCAAGAAAGGCTTATCATCATGGCACGACTCTACACCATCTCCAAGGCCCTCTCAATCGGCATGCACGTCTGTGCATATCTGGCGAGTGAGAAGGACTGCTATACCTCCACCCGCAAGGTGGCCGAGATCTTCGGCTTCTCGGCCCACCACGTTACCAAGGTGATCCAAAAGCTGGGGCAGGCCGGCGTGATCCTGACCGTGCGCGGCGCCAAAGGCGGCTTCCGTCTGGCACGCGCTCCCGAAGAAATCAGCCTGCTCGACATCGCCGATGCCTTGGGCACAACCCCTACCAAAGGCTGTCTGCTGCATCCGACGGTCTGCTCAGGCCAGCAGTGCCTGCTGGGCGAGTTGCTTCACAATCAGAACCAGAACTTGCGCGAATTGATGGGCAAAGCCAGCATCAAGGAGTTGGCGGAGTCGTTCAAAGTTTCAGACTGTTCCAGCCAGGCTGCCCCCTTCATGAAGCAGTCCAAGAAATAGCGAGGTGTCAGATAATCTGGATTGTCGCAGAACTTTACTACAGCAACCAGCAATCTGACCCTCTTTTGCGCCCCGGCGCTATCCCTGATAACCACCAACCAGAGGACCATAAAACTATGAGCAACATGTTTTGTTTTCAATGCGAACAGACAGCCGGCGGCAAGGGCTGCACTGTCGTCGGCGTATGCGGCAAGAAGCCGGAAGTCTCGAACCTGCAGGACGAGATTACCGCCAGTTTGATTACATTGGCCCGCGCCGTCGATGGCAAAGCCCACTGCGATGATTGCGCACGCGCCTTCATGGAGGGGCTCTTCATGACGGTCACCAATGTAAACTTCGACCCGGCCGACTGTCAGGCGATGGTCGACCGTATCAACGCCCTCGTCGCCAAGTTTGTCGATGTTCCGGTCTATAACGCAGCCGATCTCTTCAGCGGTAATGAGGATGTCGTCTCACTGCGCTCCACGCTCCTCTTCGGCCTGCGCGGTATGGCCGCCTACGCCCACCATGCCCGTGTCCTGGGGCAGACCGACAGCGAAGTCTCCGGCTGGTTTGCCAAGGGTATGCAGGCGCTCGGCGCAGAGCACACCGTCGAGGAGTGGCTCGATCTGATCATGGAGTTCGGTCAGATAAACCTCAAGTGCATGGAGCTGCTCGACAGCGCCAACACCGGCGCCTATGGCAACCCGGTGCCGACGACGGTCTCGACCAACCGCTTTAAAGGCCCCTTCGTTGTGATTACCGGGCACGATTTGCATGACCTCAAGATGCTCCTTGAACAGACTGAAGGCAAAGGCGTCAACGTCTATACCCACGGCGAGATGCTACCCGCCTTCGGTTATCCCGAGCTCAACAAATATCCCCAACTCAAGGGCAACTTCGGTACCGCCTGGCAGAATCAACAGCGGGAGTTTGACAACCTCCCCGGCGTGATCCTCTACACCACCAACTGCATCATGCCGCCCAGGCCGACCTACTTTGACAACATCTACACCACCGCCGAAGTGGGCTGGCCCGAGACCAAGCACATCGCTGCCGACGCCAAGGGCCACAAAGACTTCAGCGCCATGATCGACCATGCCATCCGTCTCGGTGGCTTTAAAGAGGATACGAACGACAGCGATCCGCTGATGACCGGTTTCGGCCATGCTGCGGTGCTCGGTGTCGCCGACAAGCTGGTTGAGGCCGTCAAGACCGGCGCAGTCAAGCATATCTACCTGGTTGGCGGTTGTGACGGAGCCAAATCAGGGCGCAACTTCTACACCAAGTTTGTTGAAGAGTCGCCCAAGGATACGCTGATCCTCACGCTTGCCTGCGGCAAATTCCGCTTCAACCACCTGCAGACCAAGCTGGGCGATATCGGCGGTATTCCACGCCTGCTCGACATGGGGCAGTGCAACGACGCCTACTCGGCCATTAAAGTTGCCGTTACCCTGGCCAAGGTCTTCAACTGCAGCGTCAACGAGCTGCCACTCACCCTGGTGCTCTCCTGGTACGAGCAGAAGGCGGTCTGCATCCTGCTGACACTGCTCTCGCTCGGTATCAACAACATCCAGATCGGCCCCACCCTGCCGGCCTTCTTCTCACCGACCGTCCTCAACGTGCTGGTCGAGAAGTTTAACTTGATCCCCATCAAGGGCTAAGCGGCAGCCACACCCGACGTTAATCCGACCCATGCACTTCAACTAACGGGGTGCATGGGTTTTTTGTCTCTTACAACCACGCCAATACTCTCGCAGTTTGGGGCGGCATCAGCAGCGTATACTACTCGTCGGTGTCGTAGAGATCAGACCAGAGGGGCGGATCGGGGGGGCGGCGAATGGCCTCGGTAAAGGGAGGATCGCTCCAGCGGATGGTCTCGTCGGGCTCGATGAAGCCGGCGGCGAGAGCGACGTTGAGGCCCCAGCGGTCGAGTTCGCGACTGTAGACGATCACATCGGGCAGGCGGTCGTAGCGGTGGTTGTCGGCCAGCCCCTCGCCCCAGGGGAGACCGCACTGCACCACAGCCGTCCGCTCCTTATTAAAGGGGTTGCGTCCGGCGAACCAGAGGCCGTGGTCGCGTCGTGGCAGGGTGCGTCCGGCAAGGGTAAAGTGGGTTGCGGTCCAGGTGACACCACTATTGTGTAACACGTTGCTGACGAGTTGGCTGGTCTCCGGCTCGGCGAAGATGAAGAGGTGATAGTGGGCGGCGGTGGCGGGAGTGAGCCGGGTCTCAAGCGCCAGACGCGGCACGGCAAAGGCGAAGCGCTGCCACTCGCGCGCTCGCTCAATAGCCGGTGCCGGGGTGGCAGGTGAATTCTCGCTGCCGCCGGCCACGAAGATAAAGGGCTCCAGCAGCGCATCCTGCAGCCGGCTGCCGCTCATGCCGGGCCGGGCGTATTGGCGTGGCGGCGGCTTGGGGTTGACGGTGGTGAGATGCGTTTCAAGAAACTGCTGCAGCGGCTGGTAGTGCCAGGCATTGAGCAGGATGTCGTGCCCCAGCTCGTTGAAGGTGACCAGGCGCATATGGCGTGCGCCCAGATGTTGCAGGCGGAGCGGCAGATAGCTGCCCTGCTGATAGGAGACGATGTCGTCGTGCCGGCCATGCAGGGCCATGATCGGCGTGTGGCGCAGGCGGTCGAGATAGCAGGTGGCAAACTGGGTGTCGATCAACTCACGTTGCCAGCCGGGCAGCTCGCCCGGTTGCAGTTGGTGCCAGACGTAGAAGTCGCCGCGGCCGCTGACGATCAGGAGGGCGTTGAAGCGTTCGGCCCAGCGGGCGCCGATACACCAGGCACCGAGGCCTCCCATGGAGTTGCCGACGAGGACGACACGGTTGGTATCGGCCCGGTAGCGGAGTTGCATCTCGTCGATCACCCGCAGCACATCCTGCTCGCCGATATTCTGGTAGTCGGTGTTGCCGCGGCCAAAGGGGGCGGCGATGAGAGCCCCGACGCGTTCGGCGAGGTTGGTCATAAGATGGGGAAAGCATTGCGCCGTGGCGAGTGAGACAAAGGGGTCGTAGCCGTGGAGGTAGACCAGTAGCGGCGGGGGACTGGCCGAGGTTGGCGCGTGCGGCAGGTAACGCCAGAAGGGCTGGGCGGAGTTGTCGTTCTCGCTGAAATAGGCTTCGAGCCGGATGCCTTGCGGCTGTGCGGGGGCGTTGCTGGCGGCCAGGTTGGTAAGCGCATCGTGCCGGGCACGCTCTTCACGGGCGATCAGCAGCTCGACTTCCGGCGTCAGATAGTAGAGCCGCTGCAGGGCCGTGATACGCTGTTTGTGGATTTCGGCTCTGGCACTCTCCCAGGTACGCCACGCAGCGGCCGGAGGCACGGCGGGAGCGTCCCCGGCGGCCGCACTGCCCAGCAAAAGCCCTGCGAGGCAGGTGAGGAGCTGCGCTCGCAGGGAGGAACAGGAGGTTGTTTTTGACGCCATTCGGTGAGTCTTAGGCGATGGTGATCGCCTGGCTCGACTCCCACAGGCCGTGAATATTGCAGTAGGCGGTGGCAAAGATGGTGCCCGATTCGCGCAGCTTTACCCGCACCGTAACGGTGCTGTCCGTAAAAGCCGGCCCCTCGTTAGCGCCTTTGGTCGACTGACCATGTGCGGCAAAGTCGAAGCGTCCCAACTCGTAGGAGACGCTTGAGCCTGCCGGGGCGTAGTGGAGGGCAATCCAGCAGATATGGTGTTCAACGCTGTTGGGGTGGCCGATCTCTTTGCCGACGGTCGCCGAGATGACAGTCCAGTCGTCGGCACAGCTCTTTTCGGGCGCATCGATTACCGGAACATGTTTTTCGTTTTTCCAATCGGCCGATTTAACCAGTTTGTTCAAGTTGCTCATCGCTTATCCTCTATGCGGGGGTGGTTGTAGTCAAGTGTGGTACAGGTTATTAATTATATGGGATCAGGCGGGCCGGGTCAAACCCGATCTCGAAACTGCGGCGATTTTGCGTTTTTGCGATTACGCATTGACTTTAAGAGGCGCTCAAGCTAAGCTCTCTAATGCCCATGCCAAGGTTTGGCTGGCTGGGTCGGCTTTGTCCGTCCCCTTTGTTCTCTGGTGACAACCAAAGGGCGCCGCGTGCCTCGTGCGGGTGGCAGAGAAGCTTTATGACCAATAACGAACTGCTAACAGTCATTAACTACATGGAACGCGACCGTGGAGTCAGCCGTGAGCTGATCATCCAGGCGATCGAGTCTGCCCTGGAGGCAGCGGCGCGCAGAAGCCTCGGCATCACGAGCGAATTGCGTGTAACGATTGACCGCAAAAAACTGGCGGTCAAGGCGTTTCAGACGCTGACCGTATCGGATGACGATACGGGCGGTGACCTGATCTCGCTGCGCAAGGCGCGTGAGATCAAGCCGGACGCGGTGCCCGGTGAGGAGATTGAGGTCGAGTTGCCACCGGCGCAAATCGGACGCATCGGGGTGCAGAATGCACGCCAGATGATCATGCAGAAGATCAGGCAGGCCGAGCGTGAGAATGCCTTTCAAGAGTATAAGGATCGCATCGGCGATGTCGTCAGTGGCACCGTGCGCCAGGTGAGCCGGCGCGACCTTTTGATCGATATCGGTAAGGTGGAGGCCCTGTTGCCGGCGCGTGAGCGCATTCCGCGTGAAGAGTTTGAGATCGGGGATACGCTGCGGGCCTACGTCTACAAGGTGCAGCCCAATGCCACCGGTTCGAGCGTGATCCTCTCCCGCGCCTGCCCCGAGTTTGTCAAGGCGCTCTTCCGCATTGAAGTTTCGGAGATCGCCGACGGCATCGTTGAGGTGATGGGGGTGGCGCGTGATCCCGGTACGCGGGCCAAGATTGCCGTGCGTTCGCACGATGAGAAGGTTGATCCTGTCGGCGCCTGTGTCGGGTTGCGTGGCGCACGCGTACGCAACATCGTGCGTGAATTGAATGGCGAGCGGGTCGACATTATCCGCTGGCACGATGAGATTCGCCAGTTTACCACGCAGGCCCTTTCGCCGGCGCGTCTGGCCAGCGTCACGGTGGTTTCAGAAGAGGAGCGCCTGCTGCGCGTTTTAGTCGATCCCGACCAGCTTTCACTGGCGATCGGACGTCAGGGACAGAATGTGCGCCTGACCTCAAAGCTGCTGGGCTGGAAGGTCGATATTCAGCGCACCGACGTTGAAGAGTCGTTTGAGGTGCGCGTGGCACGGGCCGTTGATGCTTTGGCGACCATTGAAGGAATTGAGCGCGATGAGGCTGAGATTCTGGTTGCCAACGGTTTTCTGACGGCTGAAGGAATTTTGGCGGTAGATACCGCATATTTGCAGGAGGCGACAGAGCTCTCCACAGAGGCGGCAGAACGAATCTGGCAGGCCGCAGCCGCGCTTGATCCAGCCGGAGAGGCGCAGAGTGCAGAAGATGGTGAGGCATGAGAATATTTGAACTGGCACGAGAGTTGAAGACCAGCGCTGGCGATCTGCTACGCATAGCGCAGCAGCTCGACCTTGAGGCGACGTCTACCCTCTCGCAGTTGGATAGCGACGAAGCGCGGCGGCTTAAGCGCCATTTTGTCAAGCTTGCGCCCGACGAGCGTCAGGCAGATAGCGCACTGCAGGAGAAGCTGGCCGCCAAGCGCACACGCGCTGCTGCGCGTCTCGCCTCCAGGGCGGCGGCCGAACGGGAGAAGCTGGCGGCCACGATTGAACGCGCCAAGTCAGCCGAGGCGCTGTTGCGTGCCAAGGAGCTTGAAGAGGCGGTCACGCTGGGCGGGGTCCCGGAGGCGGCAGCGCAGGAGACAGCCGTTGCTGTCGACGAACCGGTGGCGAGCAGAGCCGCGACCGTCGACGAAGAGGTGGTGGTAACCATTGCACCGCCGGCACCGGAGTCCCCCAAGGTGATCATCCATGCCGAGGGCGCGATTACATCGGCCGAGAGCGCCAAGGAGGAGGCCGCGCAGGAGCCGGCAGCCGACTTTGTTGATGACGACGATTTTGATGATGGTGATGAGGAGCTGGCCGAGGTCTACCTCGGACGCCGGGCACAGGCTCCGCAACCTGCCAAAGCGACGTCGATGCGGGCGCGTAGCGGACGTGACGCCGATCAGCCCGCCGTCGCCCCCAGGGGCGGCAAGGCTCCTGCCCGCCGCGCCACTGCTCCCGAGCCGCCTGCGGCTACCGCTGCTGCCGGGCGCGGTGCGGCGCGTGGCAGTGCCAAAAAAGGCCGCGGAACCGACAAACAGCCACCGGCACGTGGCGCCGCCGCCAAGGCGGGCCGTGGCACCACTGAGAAGACCGGCCGGGGTACTGCCGAGAAGGGTGGCCGGGGCGGACTGCAGCCGATCGTGCGTGGCATCACCGCGGGCACCTCTACTATCCCACGCGGCACAGCCGCGGCGGCCGCCGCCGAGAATCCGCGCTTTGCACCGGTAGTCGCCACGACGACCAGCAGCGACAAGCTGCTGCAACTGCGTGGCCCGACACTGGTCAAGGACCTGGCCGAGATGATGGGGATACGCCCCAACCGCCTGATTGCCGACCTGATGCAGTTGAACGTCCTCGTTTCGATTAACCAGCGGGTCGATCTGGAGCGGGCCGGTACGATTGCCGCCAAGTATGGCTATACCGTCGAATTGGAGCGTACCAAACGCTCAGCGGCACGCAGACCGGCGATCAAACGCCTCGACGAGGAGGATGATATCCCGGACGATCAGCCGGAGGATATGAAGCCGCGGCCGCCGGTGGTCACCTTCCTGGGCCACGTCGATCATGGCAAGACTTCACTGATGGACCGGATTCGTCAGGCGCAGGTGGCCTCGGGCGAGGCCGGTGGCATCACGCAACATATCGGTGCCTACTCGGTCGAGCTGGCCGGGCGCAAGATCACCTTCCTCGACACCCCGGGGCATGCCGCCTTTGCCGCCATGCGGGCCCGCGGCGCCAACCTTACCGACATCGCCGTAATCATCATCGCCGCCGACGACGGCATCATGCCGCAGACGCGTGAGGTGATCAAGCAGGCGCAGCAGAGCGGCGTCCAACTGATGGTGGCGATCAACAAGTGCGACCTCCCCACCGCCAAACCTGATCGCGTACGCCAGCAACTGCAGGGCGAAGGGCTGACACCGGAGGAGTGGGGCGGCGACCTGGTCGTCTGCGAGGTCAGCGCCCATACCGGTGATGGCATTGAGCATCTGCTGGAGATGATTCTCCTGCAGGCCGACATGCTGGAGCTGGAGGCCAACCCCAACCGTCGTGCCGATGGCTATGTGATCGAAGCCCAGCTCGAGCTGGGGCGCGGTCCCACCGCCTCGCTGCTGGTGACTTCCGGTACGCTCAAGGCAGGCGATGTCGTCTTGATCGGCGAGCACTTTGGCCGCCTGCGTGGCTTGATGGATGATCGTGGCCGCAAAATCCTGAAGGCCGGTCCGGCTACCGCCGTGAGCGTCATGGGGCTCTCCGGAGTGCCGGAGGCCGGGGCCGAGTTTCGCGTGATGGTCAATGAAAAGCGGGCGCGGGAGCTGGCTGAGAAGTTTGCCCAGGAGCGCAAGGAGTCTGAACTGACAGCCGCCGCCACACGCTCGGTTTCGATGGACGATCTCTTCAGTAAATTGAGCGAACAGCAGAAGAAGCAGCTCAACCTGATCATCAAGGGCGATACCCAGGGCTCGATCGAGGCGATTGTCGACTCGCTCAAGGAGATGCGCAGCGAGAAGATCACGCTCGATATCATCCATACCGGCGTGGGCAACGTCTCCACCAACGATGTGCAGCGTGCCGCCGCCGGCACAGCCCTGCTGGTCGGTTTCCAGGTAGGACTCGACAACGGTGTGGCAGCGCTGGCACGACGCGATGGAGTGCGGGTCCAGACCTTCCGTATCATCTATGAGCTCTTTGAGCACGTCAAGCAGGCGATGTTCGACCTGATCGATCCCGAATACCGCGAAGTGGTCAAGGGACATGCCCAGATTCGTGCCATCTTCGATATTGGCGGCCGCGGCCGGATTGCCGGCTGCCAACTGCTCGATGGCACGATCGGAGCCAAACTCTTCGTCCGAATCAAGCGTGGCCGCGATGTGGTCTACGACGGACGCATCGCCTCGCTGCGTCACTTCCAGGACGAGGTTGACGAAGTACGCGACCTGCAGGAGTGCGGTATCTTCTTTGATAAGTTCGAAGCCTTCGAAGAGGGTGATATCGTCGAATGTTACGCGATGGAAGAGATGGAAAAGACGCTCTAGCCGTCGGCGGGAAGAGAGATTGCTCCTCCTGCACAGCCACATCTAACTGCAGTGCAGCCTTTGCCATTATGACGCAGGCAGCAAGCAGGCTCTGCCATGACTCTTGAAGCCTTTATTCTGGTCTTTGTTTCGGTCTTTCTCCACGCCGGTTGGAACTTCCTCAGCAAGAAGACGCTCCCCTCACTCGCCTTCTACGCTATCGCCACAGCTTCCGCCGCCGTGGTCTGGCTGCCGGTGCTCTTCTGGGTCAGGATCGACCTGACCAGCCTGCCGCTCTCCTTCTGGTTGCTCTGGCTGGTTAGCATCTCATTCGAATTCATCTACTTCCTCGGGCTCACCAATGCCTATCGGCGCAGCGATATCTCGCTGGTCTATCCGTTGGCCCGGGCCGTACCGGTCTTGCTGACGGCCCTGATTACGCTTGTTGCCGGGTTGGGCACCCGGCCGGGATCGCTGGCCCTCGGCGGCATGGTGGTGCTCTCAACCGGCTGCTTCCTGATGCCGCAACAGTCGTGGCGTGGCTTAAACTGGGGCGCCTATCGCAGTATCGTCCTGCTCTTTATCGCGACTGCCGCTATCGGCACCACCGGCTATACCATCATCGACAGCATCACGATGCGCCATCTGGCCGAGACTGTTAGCTACGCCAGCAGTGTACGGCGTGCGATTCTCTTCCTCTTCCTGATGGAGGCCGGCCTCTCGCTGATGCTGACGGTTGCCATCCTCTGCAGCCGGCATGAACAGGCGGCTTTCAAGCAGCTCTTTGGCAAGACCACGACTCCGGTATTTTCAGGACTCTTCTCCTCTGGCGCCTACGTCCTCGTCCTGATGGCCATGGAGCGCGTCACCAACGTCAGCTATGTGCAGGCCTTCCGGCAGATGAGCCTGCCGCTCGGTGTCCTGGCCGGCATCCTCTTCCTGCACGAAAAACCGGGTCGTCCCCGCCTGACCGGCATCGCCCTCGTCGTCATGGGTCTGATCCTGGTGGCACTGGGACGTTAGTCTTGGTGTAGCGAAAGGCGGTTGAATGCAGGTTGTCTCTAAAGGCGACAATATGATACCATTTGCCAACAGGGACTGCACACATGACCTTTACCGTCTACGACCAATACTCCCCGGCGGAACGCCAGCTCTTGGTCGATGTCACCGCCGACCATGTGGACGGCACTATGTCGGCCCTGACCCGCGATGATAAACTCACCTGGGTCAAGGACTCCCCCCGTGAAGGCCGCGAGTGCCGTATCCTCTGCAATGTCCGCTGCCTCTCCGAAGGGGTCGATGTCCCCTCTCTCGATGCCGTCCTCTTCCTCTCGCCGCGCAACTCCCAGGTCGAGGTGGTTCAGTCGGTCGGTCGTGTCATGCGCACCGCCCCCGGCAAGAAGTATGGCTATATCATCATCCCGGTCATCATTCCCGCTAATACCGCACCCGAGGCGGCGCTCGACGACAACCAGCGCTTCAAGGTCGTCTGGACCGTGCTCAACGCCCTGCGTGCCCATGACGACCGCTTCGACGCCATCATCAACCGCATCAACCTCAACAAGCGCCTACCTGATCAGGTTCAGGTCATAGACAGCCGGGGCGGCTCCTCCGCCGGCCACTCCTGGTCCGACGAGGAGCACACCCAGTTTGAAGCCGCTGTCAACCAGCGCAATATCACCGATCTCAGCGCCCTCTGCCATGTCATCTTTGCCAAGATGGTCGAGAAGGTCGGCAACAAGCGCTATTGGGAACAGTGGGCGCAGGATGTCGCCCACATCGCCCAACGCCACATTAGCGAGATCACCGCCTTTATCGCCCAGGGCGGCCCTCAGAAAACCGCCTTTGACCGCTTCATGCAGGGGCTGCACCAGAATATCAACCCCGCTGTCACCCCCGACGAGGCGATCCAGATGCTCAGCCAGCACCTGATCACCAAACCGGTCTTTGACGCTCTCTTTGAGAACTACGCCTTTGTCGATAATAACCCCGTCTCCAAAGCGATGCAGGGGATGCTCAACCGCCTCGACGCCCTCACCCTCGAAAAGGATCGCGCCACCCTCCACGACTTCTATGAGTCGGTCAAGATGCGCACCACCGGCATCGATAACGGCGAGGCGCGCCAGAAGATCATCATCGAGCTTTACGACAAGTTTTTCAAAACCGCCTTCCCCAAAGTCGTCGAGAAACTCGGTATTGTCTATACCCCGGTCGAGGTGGTGGACTTCATGCTCCACTCGGTCGCCGATCTCCTCAAGGCGGAGTTCAACCGCACCCTCTCCG